>JAJPJO010000245.1 GCA_021324135.1 Pseudomonadota bacterium | reverse complement strand
TGGGAACTGACGCTCGAAGAGCGCTTTCAGGAATACCATCCGCCCTATAGCGAGCGGGAGGCCAAGCTCGAGGCCGATCGCTGTCTGTACTGCTATGACGCACCGTGCATGGTGGCATGCCCGACGCACATCGACATCCCCACCTTCATCCGCAAGATTTCGACTGGCAATGTCACCGGCTCAGCCAGGACAATTCTTGAAGCGAACTTGTTGGGTGGCACGTGCTCGCGCGTCTGCCCGGTGGAAGTCTTATGCGAAGGCGCTTGCGTTCTGGCCCACGACCATAAGCCGATCACAATCGGGCGGCTGCAGCGCTATGCCATGGACTATGCCGCCGAGCACAACAAGAAATTCTTCACGAAAGGGCAGCCCAATGGCTACAAGGTGGCCGTAGTCGGCGCCGGACCAGCCGGACTGTCAGCGGCGGGCGAGCTGGCCAAGCTCGGCTTTGATGTCACTTGCTTTGAAAAGCGCGACTGGAGCGGCGGTCTTGATACATACGGCATCGTGGTTTTCCGCGAACCGGTCGAAGTCAGCCTGGCCGAGGTGAAAATGATTGAGGAGCTGGGCGTGACGATCAAGAACAATGTCGAGGTCGGAAAGGACGTCAAGTTCGAGGATCTGGTAAACGACTTCGACGCCGTTTTCGTATCTGTCGGCTTGGGTGCCGTTCCCGACCTCGAAATCCCCGGCGAAAATCTCAGCGGCGTTTTGGACGGACTGGAATTCATTGAGGAGACCAAAGTTCGTCCGCTTTCCGAAATCAAGTTCGGCAAGCGCGTGTGCGTAATCGGCGCCGGCAACACTGCCATCGACTGCGCCACCATTGCCCGGCGCCTCGGCAGTGAGCGGGTCAATATAGTCTACCGCCGGTCTGAGGCCGAGATGCCTGCTTATCACTTCGAGTACATATTCGCTATGAAAGAGGGCGTGAGCTTCATGTTCCTCACTCAGCCGATCGAAGTGGTTGGTGAGGGCGGCAAGGTGAAAGCGCTGCGCTGCCAGAGGATGGATCTGGGTGCGCCGGACGCCTCGGGAAGGCGCGCACCACTGCCGGTGCCGGGATCGGAATTTGACATTGCTTGTGACATGGTCATCAAGGCGATCGGGCAGAAGAAGCAGACCAGGGTCACGGAGACGCTGGCCAAATTCGGCGTGAAGACGGTCAAGGGCTATATTGCCGTTGACGAGCAGACCAATCGCACCGAGCATCCAAAGATATACGCGGGCGGTGATTGCATCCGCAGCCATGGCGAGGCATCAACTGTAATGGCCGTGCAAGACGGCAAAATCGCCGCCAGGGCAATACATCATGCCCTCGTCGGTGGTGGCGAGCACGAGAAGGTGGTCGCGGCGGCGACGACATAAGCGCTGTGACGAGCATCGTGCAGAGCATCAAAAGTGCAAGCCAGGCGTTCTAACAAAGGTACAGAGAAGAGACGGAGATGCAGTAATGGCCAATTTAGAGATTGATTTCTGTGGTATCAAATCACCCAACCCTTTCTGGTTGGCCTCGGCTCCGCCGACCAACTCCGGTTATCAAGTTCAAAAAGCATTCGAGCAAGGCTGGGGCGGCGCCGTGTGGAAAACGATCGGTGCTCCGGTGCTCAATGTCTGCAATCGCTATGGCACCATCGACTATAAAGGAAGCAAGATCATCGGGTTGAATAACGTCGAGCTGATCAGCGATCGCCCGGTTGATGTCAATTTGAAAGAGATCAGAGAGGTAAAGCGCAACTTCCCCAATCATGCCGTTATCGTTTCGGTAATGGTCGAGTCGAAAAAGGAAGCCTGGCAAGAAATAATCAAGCGATCCGAGGACACGGGCTGCGATGGTTTCGAGCTCAACTTCGGCTGCCCCCACGGTATGTCTGAGCGGGGCATGGGATCGGCCATGGGTCAGGTGCCCGAATACACCTGCATGGTGACCGAATGGGTAATGGAAGTGGCCACCAAGCCGGTGATCGTCAAGCTGACGCCCAACATCACCGATATCACCTACCCGGCGCGGGCTGCCGTCAAGGGTGGTGCCAGCGCCATCTCATTGATTAATACCATCAACAGTATCATGGGCGTCGACCTCGATACATTCGAGCTCAAGCCGAACGTCGGTGGAAAGGGCGGTCACGGCGGTTATGCCGGACCGGCAGTCAAGCCGATTGCCCTGCATCTTTTGAGCGCCGTTGCATCAGACCCCGAGGTGCAAAAAGCCCGTCTGCCAATCTCCGGGATCGGCGGCATTGAAACGTGGCGGGACGCGGTTGAGTTCATGCTCTTGGGTTCGCTGAGCGTGCAAGTCTGCACCGCCGTCATGCACTGGGGCTTCCGCATCGTCGAGGACATGATTGACGGCATGTCGAACTGGATGGATGAGCGCGGCTACAAGACCGTATATGACTTCGTCGGCCGGTCGTTGCCGCGCATCTCGAATTTCGGCGAGTTCGACCTCGGCTTCCAGACCGTGGCGAAGGTCGATCACAACAAGTGCATTCAATGCAATCTCTGCTATATCGCTTGCAACGATGCGGCGCACCAGTGTATCGATTTGAAGGACATGAAAGTAACCGACATCGGCAACGGCAATGGCCGCCTGTGGCCGGTCGTGCGGGAAGAAGATTGCGTCGGCTGCGCCTTGTGCTCAACTGTTTGCCCGGTTGATGATTGCATCTCCATGGTCGAGATCGACACGGGCAGACCGCATGTCACCTGGAATGAATTGACCAAGAATCGCCCTGAGATCACGCTTGAGTGGGCGAAGATGGAGAATTATCGCAAAGACGCAAAAATCCACATCCATTGATGTGGCATTGTCGCGGTTGTTTCGAACGTCGTCGTCTCTTAAGGCGAGCGAGCGTTTTGACCTGATAGTAAGTCGAGATTGTTGCGGCTGCCTCTATTGCTGAGGCGCCGGCGCTTGCTGGGCAGGTTGACCTTGCTCGCCTTTTTGCAGTGAAATGTGGCTGTAGTTATGGCTGGTTAACAGCATAATTCCGACGCCGACGATAATAAAGATCAAAAAGAGTGCAATCTTCAGGCCCTTCGGGATTTCCTTTTTCGGTGTATCGTTATCGTTATCTGACATATCTCCGCACTCCTGGGAACGTTCAAGTTAATCATACTCACAAGACTGCAAAGCAGGCAAGCTCTTTGTGGGGAGCTGATTGTATGCCTGTGGCATATAAATCATGACCAGGTGGAACGATCTTTCTGTCATACGATCATATGCGTCGGTACGGTCAAATGTGTTCATGCAGCTAAGCTGAAGAGTTTCAAGTCCCAAGCATGCAGTCCGATCGAAATACCCCTGATGGACCCCAGACCGATCGACTGCCCGTCGGCACCCTGGTTGATGGCACCTACAAAGTTATGTCCGCCGTCGGCAAGGGTGGCATGGGCGCCGTATATCGCGTCGAGCACATATACATGCAGAAGCAGTACGCCATGAAAGTGCTCAATCTCAGGGTCTCCACAGAGAGTAACGCGATCAGGTTTCACATGGAAGCGAAGCTCCTTGGTTCGCTCCAGCATCCCAACATAGTTCGTGCATATAACATCGGGCTTTTGGAAAACGGCGACCCGTACTACATAATGGATTTACTCGACGGCGAGAGCTTGCTCAAGCATGTGAATGCACAGGGCCCGCTTGCTCTGCCCGACACCGTCCAACTGATGCTGCCAATTTGCGGGGCGCTGCAATACGCACATGAAAAGGGAGTCGTACACCGGGATTTGAAGCCCGAAAATATCATTCTCAGCTTCTCGGATGAGGGCGAGACGATCCCCCTTTTGATTGACTTCGGCATTGCCAGGTTGATCGAATCTGCCGATGGCTTTGACATTACCCGCACCGGTGAAGTCTTTGGAACGCCTTATTACATGAGCCCGGAGCAATGCCAGGGACAACAGGCAGATAGAGGCAGCGACATTTACTCGCTGGGCTGCGTTTTATTTTTCGCATTGACGGGGCGAGCGCCGTTTTTATCCGACTCAGGTGTTTCGATAATGCTTCAGCACAAGAGCGCAACGCCTCCATCAATCAAAGAAGCGTCAGGCATCAATCAGTTTCCGGAGTCGATAGAGGCGGTGGTGCGGAAATGTTTGGCGAAGGAACCGAGCCGGCGCTATCAATCTTGCGATGAGCTGGAGCAGGACTTGATGCATGTTTTGGAAGAATCAGAGTCGCAAGGCTCGGTCAGTGATCGCCCAATGCATGTAGTACCACCAGCGGTACTGCCCCAGCCAGGCGATCTCAAGCCCGCACCATATTTAGTGCTGGCTGCGGCTGTGGTTGTGGTTTTCGCCGGACTGACAATTACTTGGTTTTGCTTGCAAGGATCGAATCAGTCACGCGGCAAGGGGATTAATGCCGCCACTCAAAATCAAGCAGCGAAGTACAACAGTTATAAGGAGGCTGGGACCATAGGCATAGTCGAACGGCAGCTGAGCAAACATCCGACGAAACTGGATATTGAGGGAGGTCAGTTTCTGGATCCGCAGGAGCTGAAAATTTTGTCCCGGTATCCTCAAGTTGCCGAGATTCGACTGCCCGGTGCCACAGTCGATGATGATGACCTGGTCTACATAAATCCGGCTGCTGTTGCCACGCTCGACCTCGACTACACAAGGGTAAAAACGCTTCGCTGCCTTGCTGCCATGAAAAATCTCAGCGAGCTCGACCTCTCCGGCACTGATATATCTGATCAGTCCTTGCAAAACATCACCGGGCTGAGTCATCTGACATCACTTTCAATACAGGACACGAATGTGGGCGATAAGGGTGCCGAGTATCTCTGCCGGATCAAATCTCTGCAGTCCCTGAGCGTGCGGAATACCCATATCTCACCGGAGTATGTAGCGCGGCTGAGGCGCGCCTTGCCTACTTGCATCATGCAGCTCCCGAACGGTTTGAGTATCATACCCGGCAGCAAACCTGCCCGCGCAGATGCACTTGAGACTGCCCGTCTCAAAGCGGACGCTTCAACCAACCCGTCGCCTAACAACTCCGCGCATGCCGCTAATGATTTGCGAACTATCGATCTGCCCGAGGAAAGTTGGTTTGGAGAAATTGGCTATGCAGACAGACTTTTCAAAACTCCGGAAAATTATCGCAACGCTCGCGGTCAAATCAGAGTGCCGAAAAATGCGTACGTTTTTTTCAGATTCAAAACCCGACAAGCCGTGAATCCAGGCTCGGATGAAGTGTTTTCGGCCCTGAGAAAAGCGGATATCAACTGTATTTGGCTGGAAGTTAATAATAGCGCCCGTGTGTTCAGTGATGAATCCGATCCTTCGATGCGATCGGCATTGCAACGTATTGCTCAGTTCAAAGGACTGGAGCGAATTGAGATTCAAGGAATGGAGATGGGGCGAGCTGAATTCCCTGTGCTCAACCTGGATGGTATGAGAAAATTGCAGGACCTCTCTATCGTCGAGTCACGGGTGGATGGCGGCGCTCTTGCCAAAGAGAGTGTTCTTCGCCGACTGCAGTCACTGGAATTAGATTCCGTCGTGAATGCAGGCGCTGTTTTGCGGGCATTGCGGAACAGCGGCATAACTGGTCTGTCTCTCCAGAAATCTGGTGTCTCCGACGAGAACCTGAATGAGATTGCCACCATGAAAAAACTGGTCTGGCTGAGGTTGACGGGAAACAAGCTGGTCAGCGACAGAGGCATTGAGAAACTGAAGGGACTGCCTCGTCTGGAGGTGCTTTACCTGGACAACTGCTCCGTGTCGGATCGTGGAGCTCAAAAACTGAGATCGGCGCTGCACTTATCCCTTCTGCAAATTCACTAGAGTCGAAAATTATCGACTTGTGCTGTAGTATAAGGCTCATGTATAAGCAGCTAGTCAGACCAATGATGTTTCTACTCGATCCGGAGACAGCGCATGGTCTGGCGCACAAAGCATTACCACTGGCAAAATCAATTAAATCGATCAGCCAAAAATGGCATGATCAGCTGCCTGCCAGCCTCAGGACTAGAATCGGCAAGAGCGAGATCGCCAATCCGGTTGGATTGGCTGCCGGGTTCGATAAGAACGGCAAATTGACCGAGGTGTTATCCTGTCTCGGCTTTGGCTATGCCGAGATTGGCTCCATCACGGGCAAACCGTCCGCGGGGAATCCCAGACCGCGGCTATTTCGTTTGCCCTCGGATCAAGCGATTATCAATTATATGGGTCTCAATGGTGAGGGCGCCGCCGCGGTTTCATCGCGGCTCGGTCAGACCCACTTTAGCCTGCCTGTGGCGGTAAACATAGCCAAAACCAATCATCCCGACATCGTCGGAGCCTCTGCAGTCGATGATATCGTCTTCAGTTTCTCCTGCATCAAAGATTTGCCTTTGCTGTATGTAGCAATCAATGTCAGCTGCCCGAACACGCATGAGACAAAACTGGCTGAGGTCGGCTTTGTCAAAGAAATCCTGGCTGAAACAAAGCGGTTGAACGACAAGCAACTGCCGATTTTTTTGAAGCTGTCGCCCGACAGCGATAAGGAATTGCTCGAGGAAATCGTTGCCGCTTCTCGCGAATTTGCCGTGGCCGGTTTTGTTTGCGGCAATACGACCACCGACCGCTCCGGATTGAAAACGCCCGGGGAGCGGCTTTCCGCCATAGGCCCGGGGGGCTTGAGCGGACCGCCGTTGAAGAGCAAGGCGCTCAATTTGTGCAAGCAAGTCTATGCACTCAAGGATAAAGAGCAGCAAATAATTGCCTGCGGTGGTATCACATCTGGTGCGGATGCATTTGAGTTTATCGCATCAGGGGCAAATGCAGTGGAGATCTATACATCATTGATCTACGAAGGACCGTTTCTCCCCTTTAGAATCTGCCGCGAGCTGGCACAGATCCTCGAGAACCGGAGCATGATCCTGACTGAGGCGATCGGCTCCGGCATACAGTTGAAAACGGCCGCGTCCGGACCCCTTTAATTCCCGAGCTTGAATGTAGCCGTCGGCCGGTCCGCCAGGTCAGGGTGGCAATCGGGAATTATTAAGCCGCCAGGGGTTATAAAAGCCGCCGGACGGAAATTCTCCAACTCTTTGTCCGACAAACGGTTCGGACGATTTAATTCTTCCTGAGCCTCGGCATCTAGACGGTTTTGCAATCTGGTGAGTATTATAGGAACATTCGGGCCTGGAGTCCCACGAGAGTAGCTAGTGTTTTTTAAAAGCCTCGAGCCACCAATCTTCGATTCCGGGTCTGAAAGATCGGGGTCGGAGGATTCTTGAATGAACGTGAATGCGAAGTTGTACATAGGCAACCTGCCCTTCAATATGGGTGAGGACGAGCTCAAAGAAATAATCTCAGAGGTGGGCGAGGTTTTGAACGTATCAATACCCACCGACCATACGACAGGACGGCGCCGAGGCTTCGCTTTTGTCGAGATGCAGTCCGAAGAGGCTGCTCAGGAAGCAATCAAAAAATTCGACGGGCAGATGATTGGTAATCGTCAGGTCGTGGTCAACATCGCGCGCGCTAAACCGCCCCGAAGACCCGGACGCTAATTCATTCGTCCCTCTTGCTCGTGCATTGGACGCAAATAAAACTCCTCAGCCAGGAACATACCGGCGGTAGCAAGCGGCACCGCAATTAGTGCGCCGGGCAATCCCAGCAGTGTTGCTCCGGCAAGAATGGAAAACAGCACCACCAGCGGATGCAGCTCAACTTGCTTGCCGAGCAGGTGGGGGACGATGAAGTTGCTTTCCACCCATTGCTCGACGGCAAACAAGAGAAGGCATGCCACGCCTGTAAAGACAGATTGATTGAAGGCGACGATCACCGCCAGGACGCATGTGAGCATCGAGCCGACGAATGGAATTAGATTGAAAAGACCGGCGAGCGAGCCAAGCAAGAGTGCGTGATCGACGCGAATGAGATACATGCCGACCGTTAGGAACGTGGCGACGGCAAGACTGACTAAAAGTTGTCCGCGAATGTAGCCTCCCAATCTGTTTTCCAGGGGGCGGATGATCTTTGCCATGCGTTCTCTTCGATCTTGAGGAAGCCACTCGAGCAATTTCGGCCAGATGTGCTTGGCTTCAATGACGAAATAAGCGGTGAGGAAGAGCACGAGAATGCCGCTGACGATCATGCTGACGGCGTCCTGGGTAAAGTGAAGGGCATTGTTCGATAATCTGGAGACGAATGAGCGCACATCATCGCTGCTCACTGATATTGCCGAGGCGTTTTCCCCGAGCAATTCCTTAAAGCGCGCGTACACATCCATCAATCCGGCTGCGTACTGCGGCAGTTGTTTGTAGAGACTGACGGCCTGCTCTCTGATTGTGGGGTAAAGCGCTGCCGCTAAAAATACATAGAGCAAACCGACCAGGATGTAGATAAGCATTACCGTGAGAGCGCGAGGCATTTTTGCTTTTTCCTCGCAGCGCTCGGCGATTGGCGAGATTGCCGATGCCAGAGTCAGGGCGAAAACGACGGCAACCAGAATGGCACGCAGCTCGATCATCACCCAGATGATGATGACCATGAGCACCAGAATCAAGGGTTGCCTGAAAGCATGCCAGAGCTCGTTTTTGTCCATCTTTTGACGATCCTGCCTGATCTATACGCCGGAGGGAGAATTATTCCTTTTTTTCAAAACGCAGTGAAGCCGAATTGATGCAGTACCGCAAGCCCGTCGGGCGCGGACCGTCTTCGAAGACATGCCCGAGGTGGGCATCGCATCTCGAGCAATGCACCTCCGTGCGGCGCATGAACAAGGAATTGTCTACCTCGGTTTCCACCGCCTCCTGGCTGAGAGGCTGATAGTAGCTCGGCCAACCGCTTCCCGAGTCGTATTTCGTATCGGAGCTGAACAGCTCATTACCGCAACAAACGCAGAGATACAGCCCGGAGTCTTTATTGTTCCAAAACTCGCCGGTGAAGGCCGGCTCCGTGCCTTTCTTTCGGGTTACTTTGAACTGCATATCGCTCAGCTCTTTCCGCCACTCATCGTCGGATTTCTTGATTTTATCCGCCATGCTCACAAGCCCCATTTCGCCAGCTGTAATTATACTCAGGCGAGCGCAACTTTTCCCTCGCCCTCGGGTAAGGGTATGTGCCGGCGGTACGAACTACGCAAACAATTTGAAGTCTAGAGGACGAGGAGATTGAGATGAACTTGAAGAAGCACACAAAACCGGCGCTTATTGTGATCGGCTTGCTGAGCGCAGCCGGTTTGGCTACGGCCCAGTTCGATCCCGCCTGGGCGGGCAGGCATATTATGGCGCAGGCATTAATCGATCCTGAGTTGGAGGTCGCTTTGAAGCATCATTTCGAGAAACGATTTTTCAACTTGATTGATGCAAGCGATGATCAAAAATCTAAACTGGACTCGCTCATAACCAAGCAGATGGAGGCCGCCCGACCGACGCGGCAAAAGATTCGTGAGAGCCTGATCGACCTGTCCGACATGATGGCCGACTCGAGCGTTTCCGATGATGCCATTCGCAAAAAAGTTGGGGAAATTCGCGCTTTGCGAGATGAGCTTCATGAGAAACGATTGGACACGGTTTTGCAAGCCAGAGCGATTCTCACTGATGAGCAGAAGAAAATCGTCTCTCGAAGAGTCAAGGGCATCCTGAGCGGCAATCCGCGCATGGGCCTGAAAGAAGCGGACTAACTGACACGCCGAGACGTTTCAACTGATTGTTACGCCGAGGCGGTTTCGAGGAGGGTCGAACTGATATATGCTAGGAAGTGGCTCGATAAGGTCGACAGCGGTTTTGATGACGGGAGCATGGGCGATTGCAGTGAGAGATCAAAGGCACCCGGCAATAGATCTCAATTCCTTAGCTGATGATGTGCTTGTTAGAAAGGCGCGCGCCGGTGATCAGAAATCATTTGAAGCGCTCGTCAGACGATATCAGAAGCTGGTTTACAACGTCATTTATCAAATGATTCGCTCGCATGAGAGCGCCGCCGACCTGACCCAAGATACGTTTTTGAAAGCTTATCGAGCCTTATCCAGCTTCGATCTGGATCGCAGCTTCAAGCCCTGGCTTTTGAGGATTGCCACAAACAGCACGTTGAACCACATTCGCGACACGAAGGGCGCCCACTCGCTCGAGGAGTTGCTGGAGCAAAACCCGCAAGCCGAGCCGGCTGCCAGGGACGATGTTGAGGCTGAAGTCGAGTTTCGGGTCTCGCAGCATCAGCTCTTCGATGCTCTGGGTCAATTGCCCATGCGCCAGCGGCAGATTTTTATTCTGCGCTACCAGCAAGATTTACCTTATGATGAAATTGCTGAGGTGACAAATACATCGGTCAGCTCTGTAAAATCACTTCTGTTCAGGGCGCGCGAGAATCTCAGGAGCATCATTTCGAGCGGAGTGGAAACGTCTAGTAAAGATGAGCATCCAGCAAGGAGGTGAGTGAGAATGGATGAAGAGAATAAGGGGACAGGTGAGAGTGCTTCCCGGGCGGGTGACAGCACCTTCAGGACAACTGAGACTGGTTGTGATGCGACACGAGAAGTTTTGAGCCGCACCATGGATGGTGCAGTTGTGGAGAGCATGGAAACCGCCGAAGCTCATTTGTCGACCTGCAAGCCATGCCGTGATTGGCAGGCGCAAACGCAGGAGATTATCGAGGTTGGCCGCTTGCTGCCAAAGTTCGACGTAGCTGAGCGCTTGACGCAAAATATTTTGCAGAGCGTTGCTGAGGAAGAAAAAAGCAAGCAGAAGCAGTTGAGTTGGGTTGTTTATTCAGTGGGAGTGGTTCTGTTTTTATGGCTGCTCGTTGTCGCTGATGCGTACGAGTCGGTCTGGGGAATTGGCTCCTGGCTCGTAGGATTGATGACCATGATTGCCTTGAAATACCTGGTGTGCGAAGGGACAAAGAAGGAGCGTCCTGTTTCATGAGAGTTTTTCCAGGAAAACGACTGACCCGCGTTCCGGTACTGAATATGGTGCCGGAACGCCTGGTACTATGGGCGATGCCGGTTGTTGTCCTGGGCGTGTTTTTTATTGCCTCTGCAGCGCTGCCTGCCAGCGGGCAATCGGCAAAATTTACAGGCTGGGCGCAAGTTCTGTGTGCGCGCGATGTGAATGCGATCGCCCAGCAGCCAAATCGGCAGACAAAGGAATCCAGCTCGAGTGAATTAACCACTGAACATGCTCCCGACACCACAGGCGATGCTGAATCGAGTATCCAGCAAAATCAGGATGACGAGGACTTATCACAGGAAACGCCGCCGCCATGGATTAAACGGCTGCCTGCAATCCTCAGACCGGATTTGAGCAAGAAACTAACTGTTCGTGCTCCGGTTGTTGTTTTTAGACGTTGGGCTAAAACTGCCAAACCGTTTGTTCCTACTTTCCTCATATTGATGTTCTTTGGATTGGTGGGCGCCGCGTTTTTCCCAAGACAAATAAATGCAGCGGGCGAATGCTGCCGGCGATCCTTCTGGAGATGCCTGGGTCGTGCCTTTGTCTTCGGAGCAACTGTGGGCATTACTATAAGGATATTGAATCTTCTGGTTATAACGTATCCCCTGGCTGATTTGCTCGTCGGTGCAATGCAGTTTTGTTTCGTCTCGGGGCTTGTGGTTGCAATCTCATTATTAGGAGAGCGCATTATGACGCGAACCGGCATCGCCAAGACGCAATTCATGAGTGCGCATCCGCGATTTGCTACTTTCGCCCGCATATTTATAGGCAGTCTCGTGATCGCGCTGATCGTTCAAATTCCTGGTATCGGGCATCTGCCTCGAATAGGAATCAGAATTGCGCTCTTGATCGCCACGCTTGGCTTGGGTGGTTTGCTGAAGACGAAATTCGGACGAGAGCCTTTGGAGCCCGCTTAGCTCCAGCTCATCGAGGTCGAGATGTCCGAGACGCAGCTAACTTGTCGGGCATGCTGCTCTGCCAGAGGGCATTGAACATTTCCATTTGCACGCCGATAACGCTTTTATTGTTTAGCAAGATCGCGTCAAAGGGCGGAACAAGCTGATGAAATGCCAGATAGTGCGGTGTGATGACAAGGTTTGTATTTACTGTCATATTTTTCGGCAGAATGCGCACTTGCGCGCCGTGTTCTCGATCTTGCATCTGCCTCGCCAGTGCCAGCTTTGAATGCGTGCTCAAAATCCGGATCTTGAGACTCTTTCGTGCGCGTCGTTTTACGAAGCTTTTGAAAAATGTCGGCTCGAGGCTTTGCCATTTTGCCAGATCGGTAAGAACACAATAAGGCTCAAAGGCACGAACTGAGGCCAACAATTCCTCGTACAAGCCCCTGGTGGCGGCAAGTCCCTGATAGTGCCGGATCACGCTACCACCTCCGGCCATATTGTATATAGTCATGAAGTCACCAATCGAATCATCGAAGGTGGCCAATCTGTTGAAGAGAAGCGATCGCAATGCCGAAGGCGGAGATGCCACATAACGGCGCTTGAAACCGCGCAGCTCGACGGTGATCAAACCCATCAATCGTAACGCTTCGAGCACCGAATAGACGGTGGTTCTTTTTATGCCGGCCTCGTCCGCCAGTTTCAAAATGCTTGTCGGCCCCAGACTCAATGCAGCCAGGTAGACTCGCGCTTCCTTTTCATTCAAGCCGATATCGAGAAGGGTTTTAATCAGTTTTGCATCAGCCATGCACTTTTGTCGCAGCAATTCTTTATTTTTTTGTCGAAAATTTCGACACTTTATAACGACCATGATTGCACGACTGTTGGCTCTTCGCAACTACCATCTCGACAAATGTGACAATACTATCGTCTGTAACTAGTATGTCCGCAGAAAGCACGACCGAGAGTGATCGGCGAAGAACAGTCAGTCGTGACTCGATCAGAGAATGGCCAGCAGATTGGCGGAGATGAATATGAATTGCACAAGTGTCGTCACATCTAAGAATCAAACACTAAATCGAGGTGATTCCGCCTCTCGCCTGGCAGTTCACACACTGGCGGCATGTTGGCTCGGCATGGTCTTTGACGGCATGGATACCAACAACTACATTCTTACGCTGCATCCTGCACTCAAGGAAATACTGTGCACCTCCAGCGATGCCGTGATCGGCAGTTACGGCGCCGGCACGCTGGCCATATTTATGACAGGATGGGCAATCGGCGCTTTTCTATTCGGACTGCTCGCCGATCATATCGGGCGAGCCAGGACGCTCGTTTACACTGTTCTGTTGTATGCCGTGTGCACAGGAGCCTGCGCCTTTGTCCATCATTGGCATGAGTTTGCCTTGTTGCGCTTTCTGGTCGGGTGCGGCATCGGGGGAGAAATAAGTATAGGCGGTGTAATTCTTGCCGAGCTCTGGTCGAGCCGTTCGCGCCTGCACGCTACCGCCTTTTTACAAACCGGCTTCCCGTGCGGCTTACTCATGCTGGGAGCAATCAATCTTTTGATTGGACACTTGGGATGGCGATGGTTGTACATTGTCGGAATGCTGCCTGCCGTTCTCGCAATTTATATGCGCGTCAAACTTGAGGATCCGGATCAGTTCAAACTACTCAGAGCGCAGCGAAAATTATTGATCGCTAAACCGAAGTCCGAGTTGACGGCAGTTGAGAAGAACATGCTTCGCTCACCGCTTAGTGAATTATTTCAGTTGAGGAACCTGGGCGAGACCGCCATAGTCGCAGGACTGGCTTCCTGCGTCTGCATCGGCGCCTATGCCGTTTTAAGCTGGGTGCCGCCCTGGATCAATCAG
>JAJPJO010000231.1 GCA_021324135.1 Pseudomonadota bacterium | reverse complement strand
GCCTACAGGCTATACCAGGGAACCTCTTCTTCGATTACGGCTGAAAACGGCACGTTGAGAAGCTGGCATGCACCGCAAGGCTGGAGCATGCTGAACATCGACATGCATGTAGGCAGCCCGCAGTTCGATAACACACATCGCATGCGCGGTCGCGCCTGGGACAGCCGTCCGACTGTCTATGAATCGACGCGCAGCCAAACGATGCTGCCCATCGAACCGATTACAAATGATAATGACAGCGGCGTTCGCAAGGCTCTCAAGCAAGTACTCTGGCTCAAAACTGACGAAGCGTTCAAGGATGCGCAGAAGCGCTATACCGAATTGAAAGGCAACAATGAAGTTCTCGTGGAGGAAGTAGATTCTTCGGCGGATTTCTCATTGGGGCAAGCACATCAATCGATTGACTCAAAATCACCGCCTCCCGTTGATGTGAAGATCTGGGAGGATCGCTTGCGCCGGCTCTCGCTATTGTTTTTCAAAAATGAAGTTGTGCGGGCTTCATGGGTCAATCTATACACGCTCCCCTACCGGCGCTATCTGGTCAACAGCGAAGGAGCGCAAATCGCCAGCGACTTGCCATACTACTGCGTGAGCATGTCGGCAAATGCTCTCACCAACGACGGGATGGACCTGTGGCTCTTCGATAGCGTAGCCGCACGCTCGCTGGGAGATCTGCCAAGCGATCAGAAACTGACGCAGCTCGCGAACTCGCTCTTGAGCCAGCTCGAGGCTCTAAGGCAGGCACCGCCCGCTGACCCGTATGTCGGGCCCGCCATTCTCTCAGGCAAGGCGGCAGCGGTTCTGTTTCATGAAGTCCTCGGGCATCGTGTCGAAGGCATGCGCCAAAAGGACGAAAACGATGCGCGCACTTTTGCCTCCAAAATAGGCAGCCGGATCATGCCATCATTCATCTCTGTTATTGACGATCCCTCCGTGAAGGAGTTGAACGGCACCGAGCTTGCGGGTGCATACGATTATGACGACGAAGGCGTTCCGGCATCACGTGTTGTGATTGTGCGAGACGGCGTACTCAAAACATTCCTTTTGAGCCGCTCGCCGATCAAGGATTTCAGTGAATCGAACGGACACGGACGGGGCGCGCCCGGGTGGAACCCGACGGCACGTCAAGGTAATCTGATTGTCGAAGTAAAGCCATCCAGGCAATTCAGCGAAGAGAAATTACGTTCGATGCTCATCAGCGAGGTACGCCGTCAGCACAAGGAGTACGGCTTGTATTTTAAGGAGTTGTCCGGCGGTGAGACACAGACCAGCGCCTACGCACCGCAGTCGGTATCACTGTTTCCACTCGTCGTCTACAAGGTCTTCGCTGACGGCCGACCCGATCAGTTGATCCGTGGCGTCGACTTGATCGGCACTCCACTATTGTTGCTTGAAAAAATCATTGCCGCCGGCAAAACAACCGACACATTCAATGGACGATGTGGTGCAGAGTCTGGAGAGGTGCCTGTTTCAGCGTCGGCACCAAGTCTATTGCTGCAATCAGTGGAGGTGCAGCGAAAGGCTAAGTCGTTGACGAAACTTCCTATATTGCCCGATCCCGCCCGTGAAGCGGACACAGGAGGCGCGAATCCCAAGTGAAGCTTATTGCAATGCCGCTGATCATCGCATTGGCATCGTCAAGTGCAAGTGATGACATCATGCTCAAAGCGATGTCTGACGAACTGGCCAGAACATCGCAGCTCAAGCTAGCCTCAGCTCCTGCACCGTTCTTTGCCTGTTATCTGGTGCACGACACGCATCAATTATCAATCAGCGCCTCCCTTGGTGCCCTGACGCAAAGGAGCGAAGCAAGAAATCGCTATTTGGTGCCTAGACTGCGAATAGGCACAGCCGAACTCGACAACACGAACTTCGTCCATGCCACTGATGAAAACGGCGTTGCTGCCAGTCTGCCTATAGACGACTCGTATCTCGCCCTGAGGCGCAGTATCTGGCTTATCGCGGACAGTGCATACAAGAGTTGCGTTCAGGAGCTGGAGGCCAAGCGAGCCTGGTTGCGACAAAACAAGACTGGCGATCGCCTCGCTGATTTTCGTCCGGAGAAACCAGTTGTGAGCGTTGGCCAATGTCCTGAGCTTGCCATCGATAAAAACGCGGCAGCCGACAAAGTCGTACACCTGTCAACAATTTTTAAAAACTACCCGCACATTCAAAAATCGTCCGTCGAGCTGACGGCGCGAACTGTCAAACGATGGCTGGTCAACACGGAAGGCACCAAGATACGCGACGGCTTCAGTGAGTGCGGGTTATTGATATCAGCCTCCGGTCAAGCTTCTGACGGTCAGAAGCTTGTCGATTCGGACATTCTTTTTGCTCATGATGCACAAGCATTACTAGACGATCCGTCATTAGCTTCGCGGGTCAAGGAGCTGGCCGAGCGGGTTGAGGCTTTATGCCAGGCTCCGACTGGCGAGGAATACGTTGGTCCGGTCTTATTCGAGGGGCAGGGAGCGGCATCCGTAATCTCGGAATTGTTAGGGCCTAATCTCGGCTTTCCAGTGGAAAAACTGGGGAGTTCGGAGTCATCCGACTGGCGAAATCCTTTCGAGAACGGCCGCGGTCGGAAAGTTATGATGCCATTTCTCAGCCTGATTGATGATCCAACTATGAAGTTCTACAAAAATCAGGCCGTGCGGGGCGGCTACCAATACGACTTCGACGGAGTGCCAGGACAAAAGCTAACCCTGATAAATCATGGAATTCTTCAGATGCTGTGCACGAGCCGGACGCCAACGAAATGGGGTGAGCAGAGCAACGGACACTCCTTTTGCGGTATTGGTTGGCCTTCAATTCTCATTTTGAAGAGTGAAAAGCAAATGGCTCGCGCCGAGCTGAAAAAGCGCTTAATCGAATTGGGCAAAGAAGCTGGTCTGCAATACGTTTTAGTAATTCGGCGCCTGGCTAATGGATATAACCTTGATGAAGTCCCGGAGGCATCTGCCCCGAATTCCGGTGTTGATTTGAACACGCCATCATCGTCTAGACAGTTGAACGATCCGATCGCCACCTACAAGGTTTACCTGTCCGATGGACACGAAGAACTGGTTCGCGGTCTGGAATTGCGCTACAGCTCCATGAGAACATTTCGCGACATCGATTGCACCGGGGACGATACCATTGCTTATCCGGTGCTTAGTGGCAGCGAGCCGCTTAAGCACGTGATCACTCCATCTTTGCTGGTGAACGAGGTAGAGCTCCAACCACTCAAGAAGGAGCATGAGGAGCTGCCTCTACTGCCCAGCCCGCTGACGCATCCTTGATATGGGATGGTCGCCTGGATGGATCAGGCTACCGCCCACACATCGAGCTGCGACATGGAAAATGGTGCCCTGCGGAACGTGGCGAAATTTTTGACGAGGCCAAAATTGCCACTTTTTGGACTCGTTACCGAGGCCGTTGACACTCATACAGTGCAGTTTTGGGCAGGCTGGCCTCGTTGTTGACATGGCCCCTAAATTTCGGACACTTGTCTGCCGGCTATCCGCTCATTGTTGTTTGCATCGCCATTTCGAACTCCACTGGTGAAACGTAGTTCAACCTAGAATGG
>JAJPJO010000370.1 GCA_021324135.1 Pseudomonadota bacterium | reverse complement strand
TTTGGTTCCCAATTCTTGCAATCGCTCCAGCAATTACCTCAGGATGCTGGATGAGTTATCCGGTACTGCGGCAATACCGCAGCTCAAGCGCATCATTGTTATGGATGATGATTTCCCGAAAGAAGATCTTTCGACGAGCGCACCGCCGGTGGAGTCATTCACTGAGTTCATTGATTCCGGAATCAATCTTGATCCGGTACAACTGGATGAGCGCCGGGCACGAGTGCAGTTCGACGACCCAGTCAATATTCAGTACACATCAGGCACGACCGGCAGCCCCAAAGGGGTGACTTTGAGCCACCACAACCTGGTGAATAATGCTTACTTTGCCGCACGCGCCATGGGGCTCGATCCGGACAGCCGTTTTTGCGTCCCGATGCCCTTTTATCATTGCGGCGGCATGATCAGCTCCGCTCTTGCCGCTTTAGTGGTGGGCGGCACGGTCGTGATACCGGGTCCGTTCTTTCAGGAATTGGAAACTTTGAAAGCGGCACAAGATGAGCGCTGTACTCACATGTCCGGTGTGCCGACAATGTTTATTGCTCAGCTCGATTCGCCCGAGTTCAAAAAATTCGATCTCAGCTCGCTGCGCGGTGGTTTCATGGCCGGTGCACCATGCCCGGTGCAGCTCATGCGCCATGTAGCCAGTGACATGCACATGGAGGAGGTAATCATCCTCTACGGCTTGACCGAAAGCTCGCCTCTGATGACCGCCACCACCATCAGTGACAGTCTTGAAATCAGAGCCACGACCGTAGGCAAGGTCATCCCCGGCATAGAGCTGAAAATAATCGATCCGGACACAGGAGAGATTGTGCCTCGCGGCAAGCAAGGCGAGATTTGCTGCCGGGGACATAATGTTATGCTCGGCTACTGGCAAAACGAATCTGCCAGCAAAGGGGCAATCGATTCGGCCAGATGGCTGCACTCCGGCGATCTCGGCGTGATGAGCAACGAGGGTTATCTGAACATCACCGGACGAAGCAAGGATATGATCTGCCGGGGCGGTGAGAATGTTTACCCTCGCGAAATCGAAGAGGTGTTGCATACCCACCCGTCTATTTCGCAAGCTCAGGTGTTCGGCGTGCCTGATGCACACCTTGGCGAAGAGGTGGCGCTCTGGTACATGCTCAAGCCCGGATGCGAATTGAATCCTGATCAGCTGAAAGTCTGGTTGCAAGAAAAGGTGGCTTACTTCAAAGTGCCCAAGTATATGAAAGCCGTCAATGAGTTTCCCCTGACCGTTACCGGCAAAGTGCAGAAGTTCATGATGCGGGATCAGATGATTGACGAGTTGGGCTTGCAGTCGGCGGCCGATATCGCGACAGCCTGAGCACGGCTTTGAGCGATTCGCATCATCGCTGGCGGTTGCAATAACTATTTGCCGTGTCCCAGACCTTTGACAAACTCATTGATGAACTGGCTCTGCTCACCATCGATCAAGACTGATCTGGCATCGTCTACCTTTGTATATGAGTGAGGAACGATGAAAGCATTAGCCGGGATCTTCACCTCTTCGATCTTGCTTGTCGTCAGCTCGAAGGTCGGCTTCCCACCAGGTCTGGCCCGGCTGAATGTGATTGGAACAACTCCTTCCACGACTGGCAAACCGTAAAACTTGAAGAGAAGCTTGCTGATCTCTTTTGGTGCTTTGAGCGAGGTTACAGCATTGAGCGCCGCCTCGACCGGCTCTTCCTTTTGCGCGCCGCGCCTGTCCGAGCCGACCCCCCAGCGCACCGGCTTGCTTCTATATGCAACGGTCCGGAATCCCTGGAACGAATTGCTCTTGCCCGGTACTTCCGAGAGCTTAACGTCCTTGAAGTTCAAGATGTACTTATATAAGAATCCGAAATGCTCCAGATCGCGCGAAAAGATCTTCTTGCTTGAATCGGAGTAGACATAGGTCGTCCAGTCCGGGGCGGCGGAGACGGTCGTCACTTTATCCTTTAGCTTGATTATCCGGACCGCGTTCTTCGCGATGAGGACATCGCAATCCCCAAGCAGTTGCGAGTTTTGTCTCAGGTGCCAGCCGCTTCCGGCACTTTTGCCGGGTCCGGCCGGCTTGTTTTTTAGCGATGAGGCATCGATTGCTCTTGGACTTGCTTGGCCGTTTTGCCCAGAAAGAGCCGGAAACAGGCATAAAACGAGCAAAATTGCCTTCCAAAATTTCAGCCGTCTGGATTTAATGTCGTTTCACACCTTTGTCACGTACCCCAACCTACAATATCATCACTGCAAGGCGCTAACCATTCACTCACAAGCGCACCTCACATTAATAACAAGATTGGTCCTGCATCCACTCGCAAGGTACCAGGCGTTGCTGCACGCCAGAGGTCTTAATGAATACTGATTCCTACCTCACAAGCTTTTATCCAAGCTATCTCAGCTTCGATGACAAGCCGGTTGTAATAGCGGCATCCACTGATGAGACCTTCTACACGAACACCAACAACGCTCCCTCAAATATATCGAACGCCTCGATGCCCATGGAAGCTCATCCAGCGGTCGCGGAGTACTTGAAGGCGCTTCGCCAGGGCAACAAACCTTCCTAGTGAGGAACACAAAGACAAGTTTTACCGACTACGCAAGCACACAAGGAATGCCGTGAGAGATGGGGAAAGGTCTCTTGCGGCAAACCCTTTTTTGGTAGAATTTCGAGGCAGGCAAATCAAGAGTAGAGCTACATGCCCATCCTATTTATTCATGGCGTTTCCGTTCGCGATGAGTCGGGTTGGCAGCAAATAGAGCTTCTGTTGCGCACATATGTCGCTCCGAAGATAGCGCCTGATCCAGAGAATGTTCAAATAACCTACTGCTTCTGGGGTGATCAGGGGTCCAAACTTTCCTGGCTCGGCTCGTCCATTCCCGACAGCCCAGCAACAATTGCGCTCAAGACGTCGATAAAAAACGTGCGCAAGGGGCGGCAGAAGCTGGCGTCCTTGTCCAAAACCGCTTTTAAAAATCCGCGTTTCCTGAAAGTGAAGGATCGCAAAAGGCAGAGTGAGTTCAGAACCCATATCATCGGCAGACTCGCTTCATTGTCGCGTGAACAGCTGAGCGATGTATGCACGGCAGCGATCATGCAGAATCGTTTATTCAGCAAAAAGGAGCAGGCACTACTTTCGGTGGCGGCAGATGATGTGATTCATAAGGATGAGTCGATGCATGCGCTCAAGCGGTGCAATACATTCGAGCAAGAAACGGCTTTTCTGCAGGCTGAGATCAG
>JAJPJO010000030.1 GCA_021324135.1 Pseudomonadota bacterium | reverse complement strand
GTGCACGCTGCTATCGATAAAAACGGGAGGCTGCCCAGAGGATTGCGCTTACTGCCCGCAATCGGCTAGGTATGAAACATCAGTCGACGCAGAGCCGTTGCTCTCCATCGAAGCAGTGCTGGACTCCGCCCGGAGAGCCAGGGACGCCGGAAGCACGCGCTTCTGCATGGGTGCCGCCTGGCGTTCGCCCAAAAATACCGATCAGTTTCAGCAAGTGCTGGAGATGGTCAGGGGAGTAAGCGCCCTTGGTCTTGAGGTTTGCTGCACGCTCGGAATGCTCACCGAAGATCAAGCGCATCAGTTGAAGGAAGCCGGCTTGAGCGCTTACAACCACAACCTCGATACAGGCCGGGAGTTTTACGACAAGATAATTACCACAAGGACTTATGAAGACCGCCTGACGACACTCAAGCATGTGCGCGATGCAGGCATATCGGTATGTTGCGGCGGCATCGTCGGCATGGGCGAAACACACGCCGACCGCATCGATCTCTTGCATACGCTCGCCACGCTCGAGGAGCATCCCGAGTCCGTGCCGGTGAATGGGCTGGTACCTGTTGAGGGCACGCCACTGGCGGAACAGCCGATTGTTCCCGTGCTGGACATGGTTCGTATGATTGCCGCAGCCAGGATCTTGATGCCACTGAGTATGGTGCGGCTGTCCGCTGGACGGATAAACTTGAGTGTAGCGGAGCAAACGCTCTGCTTCCTCGCTGGAGCCAATTCGATTTTCACCGGCGAGAAGCTTCTCACGACACCAAATAATGAAGGCTCGGAAGACAACGCCATGTTCGAATTGCTCGGGCTCGAACCGCTTCAGCCCGCTCCGACTAAGTCATCGGCATCCTGCTGTCCTACCTGAAGCCAGTAAATTCCACGATTCTGCCAAAATAATTCCACAACTTTGTCACTCTTGCCCGCTATAGTGGGTTGCATAAGGCGATTACCCCCGCACCACTGCTCAGAACACATATCACTCCGCTGGATCAACACAATCCGAGATAACATGCTGGACCTGCAACCATGCGTGATCTCGGGGGAGATTTACCATGGCACAGCTCGACGCCGCCCAACAACCCACGCAAGCCAGGACTGATGCCCAGTTTCTCATAGACAAGACCAATCATGGCGCTAACCCTGATTGCGTTTTCTCCACCTGGGATCACAACCGTCAGATGCAGGCGTGGAAGGAACTGAAGAACATACCGGATGCAAACGGACAGCCGTACTCCGATGATTTCAGACTCTCCTTCACCGACAGCGGCACTCATCTGAGCAAAAAAGGAACCGCGCAAGACACACAAGGATGCACCGCCGGCGATGTGAGCGGTTATCCGCTGCCTAATCTGGAAATCCGTGGAGCGAATCGCTCGACCCATCAAAACGACGCCCAGAAAAACAACGACCGCGCCAAAAGAACCTTCGCACCGGAGTTAGCTGCCATCCAGCAAGAACGGCTCAATCACCCGGAGGTGCCGGCCGAGAAAATAGAAGCGCTGGCGAATAAAGCACTCATGGATGGTCCGGATAGCGAGCGCGCCAAGCTCGACCTGCGTCAGGCCATGATCAATTTAATGAACGAGCCAAATGCGGACTTTCGAAACAAAGTTCTGAACAAGCTTGTGGACGATGGCAGTTATATGACAATGCATCCGCTCAATGGCAGACCTCATGTAGAGATTACTAAAGACGGCGATGGAAAACCGACATCGCTGACGTTCAGTCATAATCTCGGCCTGGATAAACAAGAGATTCCTCTCAATAAGACAATCGAGCAACAAGTCGAGGAAGCGCAGCAAAACTACGTGCACGGCTTGCAAATGATCACGGGCGGGCTGGGTAAGTTCGATCCGGACGGCACGATGAAGGCTTATGACATTTTGAACGGCGCCGAGCCTGGAAAGCTCAGATGGTTCATGCTGTATCGCAAGGATCAGGGCAAGCCGGCTGTCGATCTTGAGAAAGTACAGGGCAACAGTTAATCGGTAGAAACGTTCCAGACGCTCGGTCACATTAACCAGAGTTAATTGTTTTGGCGGGCGAACTTTTGAACTTTTTGTCCCCTTTTGTCGTTTTGAACATTAGGGACGTTTTGGACATTGGGGACGTTTTGAACATCAGCGACAGAGGACAAAGTCCGACTGCAGTGGAACGTTGCGCGGAGGTACGCGTCATGAAGAATCTCATTCGCCTGAGCTTTGTTTTAGGCATTACTGGAGCAGTCATCAGCACAAATCTGTGCGTCAGTGCCGACGCTAGAGGCGGTGGTCATCGCGGCGGCGGCTGCCGAGGAATGGGCCGCATGGGCGGACAGATGAACACAGGCCCTGTAAGCAACTGGGCAAGCGGATCGGCCGGAGGCGGTTCGGCCAGCAGCGTCGGCGGACATATGCAAGGCTGGGGTAATGGACCCCACATGGGCGGCTGGGGTAATGGTGGCGGAGGCCGCATGTCGGGTGCAAACGGCATGGGCAGCAACTCAGGCGGCATGGGCAGTCAGTCAGGTCCCGCCGGTGGACGCGGCGGCATTTGGGAACCGATGGGAGGCTCGCACCAATCCATGGGCGCCAACGCGAATAGCGGTTCGGCATCTCGCAACTATGGATCGACAGCGAACAATGGCAATGCCACCAGCAGCGGTGCCACAAGCGGCGGGAACAATAGCGGCAGTGGCAGCAGCGGCGGTAAAAACAGTGGTAACTGGACCAAAACAGTCGATTCTTCCGGTACAACCAAGAACGGCACCAAATGGACTGATGACAAAACCGTTACCGACACTAACGGCAAGATATCCGTGACTAACGACTACTCAGCGAGTAAAGCCAACGGTGCTACTCTAAATCGAGACTCGAGCTTCTCGGGCACTAAAGGCGATTGGACGAAATCAGTCAGTTCCAATGGCACCACCGCTAATGGCACGAAGTGGTCCGACAACCGCACCGTCACCGACAACAAAGGTCAATACAGCGGCAGCAACGACTTCTCCGGCACAAAATCAAACGGCGCCACACTGAACCGCGATGCCACTTTCTCAGGCAGCAAGGGTGATTGGACGAAATCAGTCAATTCCAACGGCACCACCGCCAATGGCACGAAGTGGTCCGATAACCGCAGTATCACTGATAACAACGGTCAGTTCAGCGGCAACAACAGTTTCTCCGCAACCGGATCGAATGGTCAAACCATCAGCAGGCAAGGAACTTTCTCTGGCTCACAGAACAGCGGCACAAGCACTTCTGCGAGCAGCTCGCCTGCCAATGCAAATGGCGGTAGCATGCAGAACAGCGGCACAAGCACCTCTGTGAGTGGATCGCTTGCCGGCGCCACGGGAGGCGGCATGCCGAGCAGCGGCACAAACTCATCTCTCAGCGG
>JAJPJO010000395.1 GCA_021324135.1 Pseudomonadota bacterium | reverse complement strand
TTGGCGACAGTGCCGGCACCGGATTTGGTACTGCCGCGTCCAGCCATGGTTTCGGCGTCAATCATTCAGGAAGCGCGGCTGCCTCAGGCTTCACCGCAGAATCGCCTGCATCGTTCGTTTCTCCTCAATCAACTCAACCTCAAATCGATGGCAGCGATAGTTCCACGTTGACACCCAGGGCTGAGACGATTCACCATACGGCACCAGGCTCATTCACTGGCTCGTCGAATTCCTCAGCGCAATTCGGCGATAGCAGCAATTCGACCTCAACATGGGATCAGTCCGGCAGCGGCGGAGCAAGTGGAGTCTCGGATTGGAATCCAGACCCGTCACAATCAGGCGCCGATGGCGGCTATGATCCAAGACCGTTTGTGCCGAACTCGCAAAGCGATCCTGGACTGCCGCAGGATATGTCGAGCTGGTCTACTCCAGCCGATCAGCGTAACGATGGAACAGCAACAGATCCAGCTACTGCTCCATCTTATGATCCACCATCCGCGCCATCAACCTTTGACCCGCCAGTGGCGGCCGATATCGATGGTGGCAACAACGGCCAGTTTGATACATGGGATCCGGCAAACAGCAGTACAGCGGATGCCGATGCACAGCCTGCCAACGATCAGAGCAGCAATTCTGCCGATGCACCCGACAGCACGTCGCAGCCTGCAGATCGCTTAGCGGCTGCCGCAGCTGCCTTAGCCAACAAACCAATCGATCCTATAAGCGGTTTGCCTTATGATCCATCAACCAATGAGCTGCTAGATCCGGTAACTGGTATACCGATCGGCTATCGCCAGGATCCCAACGCCATTATTTATCCCGACTACGATCAATCGCAGCAGCCTGATCAAAATAACTCGAGCTACAGCGATAACATCGATAAGCAAGATGGCGATCAACTCGATGCAAAACAGAATCGCCTGATCGATCCGGACGCCGTCAGAGCTGATGGACCATATGACGGCAAGGAAAGCCCTCTGGACGATCGCAGTGATCTCGTGGACAAACTCAACGACGAGTTGGTTCGCATCCACGACAATATCGAATCGCGTCTGCAAGAGCTCAACAACCAAACATACTCAGACAGCGATCGAGACAGAGATTGGGACGATCAATCCGCCAAAGATATCTCGTCGAGAAACGACGACATCATCAGAGATTCCGAAGATCAGCGCAGAATTGAGAAGGAGCAAGAGAAGCATCGCCGCGAGGACGAAGAACGCCGTCGACATGATGAAGAAGAGCGACTGAGAAAACGCAAAGAAGAAATTCAAAAGCTGACCGACAATATGATGGCTCTGATCGCGCAGCAAAGACGGGACGAGCTGGAACGTGTTCGCAAACTGCTCGAACAGCAGCGCAGAATCGAAGAGTTTATCGCTCAAGATACGCGACAGATACGATATCAAATTAAAGCAGGCGACACGCTCGAAGCGATCGCCCGCAAAATCTTCAAGGACGCGCGCGTTGCGCACCTCATCTACGACATGAACATGCGCAAGATCACCATGCAAATGGTCGATGGCAAGCCGAGCTACGGATTGAAGGTCGGTACGGTCATTATATTGCCGAGTCCGCGCCAGGCGCGCGAGTGGATCATGCGCGCCAAATACCTGAGCATCTATGAATCGAAGTTCGACGCAGAAATCAAAGCCGAGCTTTCGCCGAAAGAAAGACAAGAGCTGGCGAAGCGAAGAAAGAACATCGAGAGTGTGCTTGGTGCAATTTGTGATTCGGCTGACTCCGAAACACAAAAGTATAATGTTCGCTTTGGCGATTCGCTGCGATCGATCGCCATGAAGCATCCATACTTGAATGATGTCTCTTTGTGGAGGCTCCTGGCTGAGAAGAATAACATCTCGACCGAAACCGATAAGCATGGCATCCCTCTTGCCGAGATCAAACGAGGCATGAAATTAGTCATGCCTACTCGCGACGAGATTATAGAATTCCGCAAGAAGATGGGCGTTCTGGTTCACCCCTCGTCGAGCTGGATAATGAATGCCGGAGCCAAAAACAAGCAAGCTGAAGGCTCCCGCGATTCCAAGAAATGTCCATCATGCACACGCTTTGTTCCTGCTGGAATAAGCATCTGTCCAGATTGCGGACATGTATTCCCAGCCGTGGCATCGAGCAAGCCAAACATCACCGTTCTCACAATGTTCTCGTCTGAACATAAGGATGGCATCACTACTGCCAATGAAGACAGCAAAGAAGCTCCTCCAATGAAATCCAAGAGAGGGATTTCAACAGAGGAAGAAAACGAACTGCAACCGGCAGCACGCGATGAACGCACGATCGTATCGGCGCATCCTTTCAGCCAAGACGAGCAACAGATGATGTCGGTTGGCATAAAGACGCATGAAGATCTCGAGCCAATAGCGATACCAGATGGAGTGAAGACCAGAGAACTCGCAGAGGAGAATAATCAGCGATCCGTTCCTGCCGCCTCTGTTCAGTCTGCGGGCGCATCCGAAGTTACTGAAAATTTGGACCTCGACCATACAAGACCAGTACGACCGGGCGTGAAAACGGCAGAGCTTCCAGATGCACCGGCAGCCGGCTCTTCTTCGCATGACGGCACCGTTCCGGCTGCGCCGTTCAATCCATCGTCGAGAGGTTCATCTGGATCGAACGGTCCGGCACCATTCGTTCCGCCCACACCACCGAGCATGCCTCAATCGAATGTCCCAGCGGCATCCTCGAGGCTCACCGTATCCAATACCAAACCTTCAGATTCGGCTAACGCGCATGAAGGTGTGACCGCGGCACAAGCTCTGATTCAGACGATTGGTTATCTCCACGAACTCGATGCACAGGCTTCCTCCAGGCAGTCAGCTGATCAAGCATCTGCACGTGTGTCATCGGATGTCGCCCCTGCCTCGGACAGTTGGAACCAGTTTAGCGAAGCAGCCGGAGCGGCAGATACCGAAGGCGATACCACACAACATCTCTCTTCTTCGCTTGAAGCAACTTCTGAGAACTTGCCGGTTATCGAAGCGCAGCCGAGTGCAGAGCAACTGCAAGTTGAAAGATTCATTGAGGAGCTTTCTGAAAGCTGCCGACTGGTTCAGATCGATTCGAAGAGAACAAATAAAGCCAGCACCAGACTCCAACTCGAAGTTCAGCAGGATGGGAAGTGGCTCACCGTTATCGCTTATGAGCTCACGGGCGACAAAGCGGTCCGCCATGAATACAGTCTGCTGGGCAAGGCAAAATCAATCAAGATGGATCTGCCGAGCGAAGCCATTGACGAGATGGTTCAGCACGATCTGGCACGCAACTGGCAAACGTATTGCGAAAAATTCCTCGCCGGCAAGAAGCTCCTGGCATAATTGCGAATGACTCTCCCACGGTCGGGCTTGTTGCATCCACAACGATTATGAGCTTCGTCTTGATGTGGCTGTGGAATTCGCTCACGACCTTCAAATCGCTCGACTTCTATCATGCGGTTGGTATCATTTGCCTCGCACGCTACGTCATGGGTTCATCATCCAATATTTTCCGCGCCCCAAAACAGTAGTTTGGTCGTTCCGCCAAATAATTC
>JAJPJO010000174.1 GCA_021324135.1 Pseudomonadota bacterium | reverse complement strand
TAAAGGGTGGATGCCGCCTAAGAATGTCGAGGATATTCCGGCGTGGAACGATCGCGTCAATGACGTGGTCAACCTCGGCAATCGGTTGCGCAATTATGCTCAAGCGATCAAAACCCTGGACTCTCTGGAGAACAGCGAACAGGCTCTCAAAGAGCTGAAAGAGTTGGGCGTTGAATTTGAATTCGGCAAGCATGGTGAATTGACGAAGTTCAACATTCCTGATTTAGATGGGCTGGATCTGCGCAAAAAGATTCCGAACATCAAAAAGATAACCGATAAGTATGAAGGGTGGCTGGCTGCGCACCACAAGCAGGCCGACAAACTGCTCGACCCATACAAAGAAGCGATCGCGAAACTGCGAGAATCGAAAGATCCGAAAGCCTTTTTGCGCTTCGGCGATGTCCCCCGCACGGAGGGTCTGCATCCTGATATCGGCGTTCCGTACGATGTTTTGAAATATCGTCTCGACGAGCCCAAGATCGAAGGCGGCAAAGTAATCATCACAGGAACGATTCAGTATCAAACTGCGGAGTGGTACAGCTACAACTACTGGGTGGCTTGCGAAGACGTAAGCAAGAACATGTCTATGGAAGATTTTCGCAAAGCTAATGGTCTTGGTGCTGATGCCCAGCCGAAGGTTGGTGAAAAATATAAGATCGTGGGCAGCGATGGAAACACGTACGATAACTGGACATACACCGGCAAAAATCCGGATGGCACATTGAAGTTCGAGCGCAATGAGAAAATCCGCATCGAAAAATCATTGACCGATTACATACCCTGTATGACCGCTATGGGCAACGTTCAAATGGTGGCAGGCAATGACATCAACCGCTGGTTGTATGGCGCGAAAATCGACAGCATCAATCCAAGCCGTTGGGAACTGCCGCAAGTCGGCTTCTGGCATCACGGCTTGAAGTGGGGCAAGGTGGGTATGGATGTAGGCCTCACCGTAGCTGGTGGCTATGGCATGCTAGCCAGAGGTGCAAGTTGGGGTGCCAGAGCGATGGCGCTCGGACGATTTGCAGTCGGCACTGCCGGCTTCTTGCATGCCGGCATCGACAAGCTTCCCAAAGAACAGCGTGAGGCTGTGCACATGGCGACGCACGCCTTCATCCTGGCTGATGTCGGGCTCGGGCTGGGCGTCTCCACCTTCAAAAAAGCATTCGGCATCGGTGCGGCGGCCAAAGAATCGGCCAGCCTGCTCAGCACCCTCGGGCATGGTGCCATGGCAGTCGATGGCATCGTCATCTTCGGGCCGGTAGTGGCAAGTGAGATTAAAGGAACGATCGACAATCACTTCGGCTGGACAACCGAAGCGGCTCTTAATCGTGCTCTTGATGATCGCGGCACTCCCGAACGTTTGGTCAACAAAGATGATGGCGAGAAGAAACCAGTCAAGTTCGATCTAAAGGATAAGCAAGTCCGGGAGTCAATGGAAGTGCTCGTCGATCGGCTTGGTAAAACGGTTTTGACTGAGACGAACGACGCCAAGGTCAAAGAGCGAATCGAGCAATTGGTCAAGGAAGGAAAAGAGATGATGGCGCTGGATCGCGATGATCCGAAGCGCAAGAAATTCATTGAGAAGCTCTCCAAAATCTTTTCTTCTTCAGACGAAGCCATATTATGGGATGAGATCTCTAAGAACCCCGCGAAGTATGAGAAAGAGTTTCGCGATCAAATGCAAGCTAAGGCTGGTAGCGCCGGTGGTGAGGCTAGCTCGCAAGAGAAACTGGTGGCGGCCTCTCTGGCAATCATTCTTCAAGCCAATGAAAAAGGCGAGGTTCCCGAGAATCTGCTCGAGCGCAAAGTAACAATGCCCGAGCACAAAGAGAAAGAAGGCAAACAATGGAAACCTGTTGCTGCCTCGGAAATCGGCGTCACCGTCAAACGCGATGACGTTTATAATTTCGTCCAGCGTCTGGCTGAAACATCTGATACCCTCTCATTGAGAATGGGTGCGGCCAAGCTGATGTGGCGAGTTGGTCGGCCGGATCAGGATGGGCAGACGCGGCAGTGGCTCGACAATCATGGACTGGCCGGTGTCTTGATCGATGTCGCTAAGAAATCGAATAACCGCGATCTCGTCGCCATGGCATTGATCGATACCAAAGACGTCTCGCTTGGTTATCTTCTCAATGACATCATGCACGAGGAAGTGGTTGCAGGAAACTCCGGTTATGTAGCCTTACAGCAATACAAACGCGACAACTATTTGCTTACTGCTGATGCACTCAAAGACGATCTCTTGAGCGTCGTTCAAGATGGTAAGCGGGGCTCCGACATCCGCGGCATCGCGCTGGAAGTCTTGCTTGCCAATGATATGGATAAAGTGCAAGACAGAAAAAGAGCGCTGGAGGATTGCGATCGCCGCTGGCAGAAGTTAAAAGGGAAGGAAGGCGATTATGCCAGCGATCTCGTTAAGGACCTGCGCTTCCAGGCAAAAGAGGAAGTTCCCGATGGCAATCTCACACGAAAAGTAAAAGTCATTGAGAAAGGTGTGGAGAAGGAAGTAGACATCACCTTGACGCCGGATGATATTCGCATGGAAAAATTCAGGGCGCTAAATGCTCTGAAGAAAATGGGTTCTATCACCGTCGATGGTGAAGCCTACAAAATCTCGACTGAAGACTTGAACGCCAACCTGTTGAAGTGCTTGAGCAAGACGAACATCGATTTGTCCGTGGAAGCGATCAAGAATCTCGACTTATCCAAACTGGACAAAACCCAGCGGCAGACTCTAATCGCGGTGCTCGGTTGGCCTAATTCGGTCGATGTGCAAAAGGCTAAGGTAGAGGTCCTGGCCAGAATCAAAGATATCGTCGGAGATGACCGTGAATTGGCCGCCCAGACAAAGCGCACGTTATTGGATATGCTCAATCCCGGAAATCGGCCCAAGCCTGGTGTCGCGGATGGTGACTACTCGTTTGTCGGGGCTTATCCCGATCTGCATGCCGCGACCATAACGGCTCTGGCGACCTTCGGCTGTCAATATTCATACAGCCCGACTCAGCGCGAACCGATGACCAAAGAGCAGTTTAAGGAAAGACTTGCGCCGGGTGAAAGCGACGAGTTGCAACTCGGCAAGTATTACAAGCTCAAGGATGGAGACTCCATCGTTTGGTACCGCTATCTGGGGGCAAATGGTGATGGAAAGGAACGCTTCATCAAACAGGGCGACCCAACCGTGGCGACGATTGTTCAACATATCAAAGATGCAAGCGCTGGTCGCATCGGATCCAGCAAAGTCAGATATGCAATCGCGCAGGCCGCCGGTGATCTGCAGATCCCTGGCTTGCGAGAGCTCATGGCTGGATGGATTGATAAGGAGCTTGACTATCGTGTGGCGCAGCGTTTGCGGGCCGTCAAATTCCCGGAGGAGCCGCCGCTCGATCCGACATCACCGGAGAGCATAGCTAAACTTCAGGCGCACATCGAAGACATACGCAAGAAGAATCAATTCAATGATCTGGAAAGCTACGGCACCTGGCTGAAAAACAGTCCCGAGTACAAGATTCTCTTCGACAGAAACTTCAAGGACGCCTGGGATGGAGCCGTCGACGGTGTTTACGGAACCAGTTTCTTCAGTGGTATCCCCTTTGGTGTCGATGCCGTGGGCAGCTGGTTTGGCGGCAAATCTCCAAAGGAGTATTTCAAGGACGCTACAAACAAAATCGACACGAGCTACACTGATGCATTGGACAAATTGATCAAGCAGGCAGCCACCGGAGACAACAAAGAAGCTCAAACCAATGCCGTCATGGCTCTTCTGTGGATAATCGTCAGGAACGGCGCCGATATGCCGATTCGCTGGCGCAAGTACACAGTCGATCAGGCCTGCTGCGCTTTCCTTGACTTGAGCAAACAGGGATGCAAGGTTCGCAACTCAGCCGTCAAGCATGCAATTGAGCACATGCTCATGCACCAACCGGATCTCGATCCGCCCGAGTTGAAGATGGTCTTCTTGTATGCGGCCCTGAATCTAGCCAAGGCCGACAAAGACAGTAACGACAAAGACCAAGGGATGAGCAAAGAGGAGCTGGCGAAGGTTTGCTATGCCGCTTATAAAGCTCAAAACGGTTGGCCGGACAAAGCCGCCGATCCAAAGAAATATGAGAACGAATTGAAATTCAGAAAATCTTTGCTCGACGTTATTGCCTACGATTGTGGTGACAATAGTGCTGTTGAGCTGATCGAGGCCATTTCCGTCGCAGACGAGAAATCAACCGAGATCACCGAGCATTGCACTGATCTGGTTCGTTGGCTGCGCGACGGCGTGCTTCGCAATATCGTCGTTGCGAGCAAGGAGCCGGACAAGACTGCCACTGCTGAGGAACGCAGAGACGCCATCCTGACAAACACACAAGATCCGAACAAGTCTACGGAAGATTGCGTCCGTGCAATTGCAAAAGCTGTAGAAGGATATGAGTGGTTCAAGAAAGGCAACGAGGCCCAGGATGAGTTGTTGCGTGCCGCCCTCAGGAAGGCTAACGATGATCCGCGCGTGCGCATTAAAATGATCGCCAGTCGCTACTTGATGCGCTTCGGCGACGGCGCGGACATCGTCACCGGCAGTGAAACCTTATATGGTATCACTCAGACACCATACAAATATGGCGACAGCCATCGCTCCTTGAAGTACTACAAGGAAGAGGCGCAGCTTCTCCTGGACGGCTTCGACAAAGGCATCGGCGAATTGGGCAAGACAAACAAAGACCTTGCCGACAGGATGAAGGCGCTCGTCGAGAGAGGTAAGCAACTCTATCGCGAAAAACAAGATGGCGTCATGGCATACAGCATTATGCGTCCTGATTCGTCCAAAACCCTGGACAGTGCGCAGCACGATCTCGAGGTTTTGTTGAACGACCCGAATGCTCAGGAAAGGGACATCATCAAATCGATCTTTGTGGCTGGGCGTACTCATATGCGCAAACAGCTCGGGCCGAATGAGCCTATCCTGGATCTTTATCGTCAGGCTTTGAATCACAAGAGCGAGAAAGTCCGCTTGGCTGCTGCCAGCGTCTTATCTCTGTCGACATCATCGCAGAAGGATATCGAAAAGATCATCGATGTTTTGAAGCCGATTGCAAAAGATGGCGCAAACGCTCAAATGAAGAAAGAAGCCGGATCGCTTCTTGATTCGATTGCTCGTTTGGATTGCTTCAACGCAGGCGGTATCCTGACCGCACGCTCTGCAGTGACGCCCTCAACTGATCGAGGGAAAACGGCGGAAGCAGTGAAGACAGCTATGGCAAACTTGAGGCCGGACAATGTAGCAGCTGTCGGTAATGTGGTCAAAGATATGTTTTCGCTATCGGCGCCTGACGGTAAGTTCAAGGCTGACGATCCAGCTTTGCCGGTATTGCGTGATGCACTGAACAGCAGGTATTTTGCCGTATCAATGGCAGCGGCAATCCTACTTGCCGAGCAAAGTCCGGATGCCGCGGATGTGAGAAACGCGGTGATGCTGTTGACTGATGTTCGCTTGTCCAATGTTCCGCAGCGTTTCAGAGATGATGCCGACAGCTTCTTGAAGAAGCTCAAGCAATCAGACAGCGACAAAGCCAAGATAATCGAAAGCGTTGAGGCGCTCGCGGAAAAAAGCCTGGGCTTCGTATCCGATACCGTCAAGGGTGTGACCCCGACGACGAGCAAAGATCTCCCTGATTGTGCGGCCAAGCTAAGCACTGCTCTAAGAGCGGCGAAGGAATCACCAAAAGCGGAAACATCAGACGAAGCAGTAAAAGCTATATTCGTCTATGGTGGCGCCGATGGTGCCTTGCAAAAGGAGAGTCCAGTAGCCAAGGCCGTCCGGGAAGCAGCCTTATCGCATCCTGATGAACGTGTACGGCTTGCCGCTGCCTGGCTCCTGGCTCGATCTGCCGAGTCGATCAATGATGAATCGACGGCCTATATGGTTCTGGCTCGTCTGGTTGAGAGCTCAGAAAATAAGACCGTGCGCATCGAGGCAAACTCGGTTTTAGGTGCCAGGCAAAAGGCATACGAGAAAATCCTCGAAGATGACAAATCCAGCGACGCTGCGAAAAATGTCGCAAGATGGGCGATAGCCGAAATCGACCGGCAGCGCGAGCAAGCGAAGAAAGTCGCATCAGCCAAATAGCTCCGAGCGAGCCGGAGTTCCTGATGGTCGTATGCCGTGGGGCTCTCAGCCAGAGTTCCCATGGTGTACGCCGTGGGGCTCAGCCGGAGTGCCCTTGGTGCCCTCGAGCCCTTAGGGTGTGACATATCTCTTGTGTAAAATTTGCATTGACACTCTTTTGTTCTAGTACCGGAAAGCGTCTCAGGGAGCGGCTTTACAAAAAGCTGCCCTAGCTCCGCGATATACAATCGTGACATACATTTCTATGTCAGACCCTAAGGAGTTATTCGGTACTAAAGCCCGAGACGAGTGCCAAATCAACGTTGCCCAAGGCGAGCGCCCCATCAACCTTGCCAAAGCCGAGCGCCCGATCGATGTTGCCAAAGACGAGCGCCCACTCAAAGTTCAACAATGTATGCGATTTATTCTTTCTTGTTGAACTGAATGTTTACTTTGTCACTGTATTTGGTTCTGGCTTTGTCGAGCGTGTATCTCAGGAAAGCGGCAGTCAAAATTGCGATTCCTAATCCTACCGCCGCATAGCCAAGTCCACGGGCTACCCGACCTGTTCTCGCTACATCTGCTTTGCCTTCGACACCAAGTTCGGCGCGCATGTTCTCGAAAAACTCGGCTTTGACTTCTTCCTTTGCATTGACGTCAAGCTTGTCATAGTTCTCTTTTAGCTTCCTGTATTTGGAGCGTTCTTCTTCGCTCAAATTCTTGTCGTTGGCCAGTTCATCAAAGAATTTCCCCAGCTCTTCTGTCTTGAATTCTCTTTCCATCTTCTCAATGAATTTGGGAGCCTCGGCTTTTGCAATGCGAGCCACAAGCCCGCCCGGCATCTTGATCTCAATCATCTTTCCGGCTTCCATTGCATTTGTCGGTCGATCGACTTTAGCGTCTCTGCCGTTGCTGGACTCGAATGGAGACGTTTCTACCCGGAGTTCGTCAGCATCACCGCCTGTGCCACCACTTCGTTCTGTCCTCGGGTTGGGCTCGTTAGCCCTTTGCTCGGCAGGTTTCTGCTCAGCAGGCTTCTGCTGACCAGGTTTTTGCTCACCAGGTTTTTGTTCGCCCGGTTTTTGCTCGCCGGGTTTTTGCTCACCCGGCTTTTGCTCACCAGGTTTTTGCTCGCCAGGCTTTTGCTCGCCCGGCTTTTCCTCATCCGTTTTCGGCTTAGTTTCGCCCGGCTTGGCCTCTGCATTTGCCTTTTCGGCGGCGGCTGCTGCTCTTCTTGCCCGAATCCGTTGAATCTGATTTTTCGAGACGCGATAGCCGAGATAGAGGAGTGCTACCGTCAGTATTGGTCCTGTAACCTTGTCGGCTACATAAGACTTGAGCTCGGCATCGTTCTCCAGCTCGTGATCGTTCCCCGAGCCGAGATCCTTGACTTGAAATGGCTTAGGCGTGAATTGGATTGGTTCTCGTTTACGTTTGGCTGCCTCCACGTCGGGATCCGTTTGAGAATTCGAAGCGACATCCGTCTTCGGCTTATTCTTGAAATGATTTTCAAAAGCCAATCGCAACGCATCTTGATAGTCTTGATTGAACTCGAGCTCAACCCTTTTGCCGATTGCATCAGCTAGATATTTTTTGCCCTGCGTGAAAAGCTCAGGGTCCCCGGAGCTGATCATAGCAAAAGCCGCATTGGCCCTGATAATTGCAGGTGCTAGATATTCCTGGTATTTTGCCGATTCTTTTTCTTTTGCTTCCTTGAGATTCTTGTTGAGATCGTCTGCTTTTTCCCCGCGCACTTCTTTGGCGATCACCGATCTCTCTATAGTCAGTCTGCGGCAAAACAGCTCCGCCATCTCCTTCGATATGTTGTCGTGCGGAAGACCATCGGCGTCATCGATTGCTTTCACAAATTCCGGTGCCGCTTTTTTGCCGCCTTCCTCGGCATAGGTTTTGTTCGCCCTGGTGAGCGAAGCAAAAGGATCGGCCGCTTTTGGAGTTTTGGGATCAGAAGCATTCTCTGGTTTGAGCTCACCGTTCCATGCAGGCAGACCATTCTTTTGCCTGTTAGTCTCCATTTGCTTGTAAGCATTGCGAATTTTTGTCTGCAGCTCGTCATTGAATTGTAATCCCGGATTAGCCGCAACCAGTGCGATAAGAGACTTCTCTCCCTGCTTGATCTGCTCGTCCTGACCGGAACTGATCTTTGCCAGGGCAAGCGCACTTTTTGCTAATACTGGATCGAGATACCGCCTGTAGTGTTGAAATTTTTCAGACTGCAACTCATCGAGAACATTCTCGAGTGATTTCGTCGGTTTCTTTTTGGACGGGTCTGCCAGAGTCTCGATTATATTCAGACTGCTCGTCTGACCCTCGAGTATCTTTTCCTTCTCTTGCTTGGTGTCCGTTTTCTCAGCAATCTCAACAGCCTTCTCCAACCATTTTAATGATTCGGCCAGGCGAGCATCGGCGGATTCTGGCTTAGTGGTAGCGGCAGCGGACTTGGGACGGGCTTCGCCCTCGTCACCGCCCGCATCAATAATGTCCCGCCGCCTGTCTAGCGGGTCTGTCTTTTGTGGCAACTGAGCTACCTCAACGGTAGCCGGACCATTGGCTTGTTTCGGAAAACCGCGCAGATCCTGAGCGGCGGCCATCAATAGCTTCGTCGCATCGATTGTTTTGTCTTCGGGTCGAAACGTCCCGAGGAGCAAATAGTCCACATTCTCGAGTCTCGAGTTAGCCTTATGTGCATTGTCAAAAGCAGTCACTGATGATTCCTCACTGTAATCGTAGATTGGCACGGTCCTTTACTGGACGGAAGCACGAGTCGGGACGCGCCGTTGCTCATGTGCTCATTTTTTTCGTCGTGCGGATGGTGCAGTGGGCGGTATGATGCACTGCCAGGTTATATACGGTTGGGCTGGTAAATCGACAGGTGAAAAGCTGAAAAACCGCCCCTGGCTTTTGATATTGCCGTTTTTTATGCTTTGATTTTGACTGCCGAACTGATCGCTTAATTTTCCGTTTATCACGACCTTATATCAGGTATAGCCACGAGTCGACCGCTATGCGCTGGGGCCTTTGTGTATATGCGAAAGGCTTGTTGTTGATACTGGATATGGTTGGCTATAAATATGACCCTTGTGTTCAAAACACTGATGTGTGCTGACTTTCAATTGTTGTCACATTGAGATGTTGTGTTATTCTTGTTTGAAGTATCCGCTTCAAGTTAATCTGGTTGGTGACTTTGTTGCACGCATGCACGCCCTTCATCCAAAACGCCTGAGATGGTCGTAGCACCATACGCGATACCACAGCGAGGAAAGATCTTTGGAATACTCTTACTACGGTCGAGAAGAAAGCAATGCGGACTTGCGCATTTCCATGGCGGCGGATGACTGCGATGAAATCGAACCTTTAGAGCAGCTGCGCAGAGTGCGTTCGCCGGAGGACGTTGTGCGTCTGGGCCGCGCCCATGGCGAAGATGTTGCATACGAGTCGATCGGACAAGCTGATTTGCAAAAGCTCAAGCGCGAATTTTTTGCTCTATTTCCTAATCGCTTCGGCAGCTTGATCAAAAGAGCCAATAATGGCGAATGGAAACAAACCAGCCAGTATCATTATCTCGAAGATGCAGAGATCCTGGAAGCGATCGAGGGCAAAGCGACGTTTTCCAGAGCGGTGATGTCTGATGCCACAACTCGAATCTTTGCGGTTTTGATCGAGCAAGGCAGTTACTACAGAAGCTCCGATGGGGGTTTCGACAAATTGAGGGACTGCCTGCATTGTATCGGCATCAATCAATTGAAGATCTATAAACGATTGGATGGCGACGAGTGGCAAATTTGCGCCTTCTTCAAGAAACCGACCGACTGCCAGAAGTTATTTTCTCTAACATCAGCATGGCTCAGGCGCAATGGTATCGTGCCTGGTACCGGCGGCATCAGGCTCTACCCCGGCAGCGATCCATTTTCAATTCCGTTGCAACCGGGTTTCGCCTGGCTAAACGATGATGGGCAGGTCATTGTTTGCCGAGACCAGATATCATTGGAGGCGGCCTTGTCGCTGTTCATCTCTGATGTGGAGCGAAACGGCGTCAATGGTGATGAGATAATCGAGCGTTTGAGGCAGATAATCGCCTAAACGGCGTTTCGCCAGGAACGAACCGAAATAGTCAATTCAGGCTGCGAATGATTTTCAGCCAGAGCGGGAATTGATAAACTGTATACTGGCCGATGGCGATGGTTAAAAATGAGGACGGCATGGTAGACGGGTCGCGTTCGCAAGCCTCGAATGGCGCAATGTATGACAAGGTCAGGGAAGATTTGAAGAAGCGCAAGCCCTTATTGGCGGCGCACCTTGGCGGGGATCCGGATGTGCTCTCGAGAGTGCGCGAGTACGAGCGAAAGGCGACCGAAGTCGCCCAGCAGCTCGGCCTGGTTGCTGCCAAAGGCGAAGACATCGAAAAGCTGGCACTCCTCGATCCAGTAACGGAACTCTACAATCACAAGACCTTTGTAAAGGAACTAAAGGCGGAGCTTGCCCGCTCTAAGCGTTATACTCAGAAAGCTTCAGTATTGATGCTGACGGTCGACAGTTTCGACGACATTGGCGAGAGCTACGGAAGCCTGACGCAGGACGCGGTTTTGAGAGTCGTGGCTAACGTCATCAGGAATTCGACTCGGGAGGTCGACATCCCGTCGCGTTATTCGCCGATGCAGTTCGGAATTGTTCTGCCCCAGACTAATGCCGCCGGTGCTGCTTTGGTGGCCGAGCGCATCAGGCAGCGCATCGCCAGCCAGGTTTTCTCTCACAACTGGCGAAACTTTTCGGTCACAGCCAGTATCGGTGTCGCCAACTATCCGGATCATGCTCCGGAATATGACGAAGTCATCGCTCGATCTATCGAAGCCATGGAGTGCGCCATCGATCGCGGCGGCGATCGGGTTTTCAGTTTTTAGCCGCGCGTACGAAAAGGAAAGAGGCGTCATCCTGGCAGGCTATCTTCCAGCCGGCGTCTTCCTTCAGAACAAACGCCAATCGAGCATTGCGTGGCATCAGGATCCATTCGATCTTGCAATCATCGAGAATTTTTTTCCAGCCGGGCTCGAGTTGCACAACCGCGCCGTACTTTTTGTAAAACGGCTCACCGTAAAAGTCGGCGCGATCGTCGATAAAGACTCTTTGATTCAGCTTGTAGCGAATCAATCCCCCCCAGTTGTCATAGTTGAAGCCGCGGTCATACGGCAGAGAATGTTCCTTGATATAAACGAGCGTCTTGCTCGGCATTTCGCTGTCGCTGAATCCGGACGACATCACTTTGTTGCCGGCGATCGAACCGCCGCTGATTGCAGCGATGATCATGAACAGCGTGTAGCAAATCGGCAGAATGTGCATCTTGCAAAGTTTCTCTTGCTGCGCGAATTCTTGAAACGGCTTCGCCAGGCGCAGAATCTTTTCTTTGATCCTTTGAGGAGCCTGCTCGAGCATCGGCTTCAAGCGGTCCGATAGGTACGTTTCTGAATAGAGGGATGAAATAGCAGGCACTACAATGATGGCGAACAGCGGAATGCTGCGCACCGCAGACAGTGCCATATGCAGAGAAAGAATTGTAATGCTGAGATACGGCAGTGTCAGACGTTTCTTGCTGAATGCAAGTCCTGTGAGGAAGAGCAGAAGCAAGGCCTCGACACACAAGCCCGAGAACTCGCCGTGGAAAGAGGGCGATTTGTATTCATCGGTATTGGCCAGCAATGTGCTGCCGCGCAGATACTCAATTATGTACTTGTGCAATTCGATTCCATACGGGTTCAAAAGAGTTACGGCGCCGGCGAGAATGGCTGCGATCAGCAAAGCCACCGTTCGCTTTTGTAGCTCCTGCTGCCGCTCTCCCCTGTCTGCCAGCAAGGCTATGGTTGAGCAAAAGAAGTAGACACAGATCAAAACAACCTCAAGCGGAAACGATGGGTGACAGTTGACCCAGAGGAGCATGATCAAGGCTGTGGTAATGAACAGCCTGGTATTACTAATGGTGCCGCGATAAAAGTCTTCAAGCGTAGTTGTAGTTAAATAGATGCACAAAAACGGCACTACATGCGGTCTGGCTAACCAGTGCACCGCCGAACCGAAAATTCCGATGATTGCCGCAACGGTCGAAAGAAGAAGCGGTCCACCCAGAGCTCTCGATCTGTCGTAGACTTTCATGAATACAAAAGCAATCGTGGCGCTTATGGCTACGGCGAGCAAATTCAACCCACCGGCAGTGGTTAGCAAATAGGCGGCCAGATCGAATAACCATTCATATGCGACCCAGGCTTTGCTCGGGAAGGTATAGGAGAACAAATCGGATGTGGGTATAGCATGACTTTGAGCCATCCATTGACCAGCTACAAGATGCCAACCGGTTGATCCATCCTGGAACATATAACTGGGGCGAGCGACCAACAGTATATACATAATGCCGATGAAGAGCAGATCGCCGACATCGGGCAAGGGCAACAGTCCGGTCGCAGACTGCGAAGCCGCCTGGGGCGATTCGGACACGCCGGTCCCAGCCAGCGGCTCTTCTTTCACCGCATCTGGTGCTGCATCGTCCCTATCGTGCTCTGCTGAGCTGTCCAACGTCATCCCCAGCCGCCTCCTCCCGGTGTCTCGATACAAAAGACATCGCCAACTTCCATCTGTGCCGTAGCGGTTCCGCTCAACTCTTCGACCTTACCGTCTCGCCTCTCGATAAAATTCACTCCTGCTTTTCCATTGGCACCGCCGTGCATTCCGAACGGACTTACACGCCGACGCTCAGACAAAATCGATGCCTGCATCGGCTCGCGAAAGAGCAATTTGCGGATCACTCCGTTGCCGCCTTTGTGCCGGCCGGAGCCGCCACTGCCCTGGCGAATGGAAAATTCCTTGACGATTACAGGGAAGCGGAATTCCAGGATCTCGGGATCAGTGAGGCGTGAGTTTGTCATATTGGTGTGCACCGCGTCCGCTCCGTCAAAATCCGGACCCGCTCCAACGCCACCGCATATGGTTTCATAATATTGATAGGTCTCATTGCCAAAGGTAAAATTGTTCATGGTTCCTTGAGAAGCGGCCATGACGTTTAGCGCACCATAGATAGTATCGACAATCGCCTGAGAAGTCTCTACATTACCTGCCACTACCGCAGCCGGATAGGCCGGATTTAACATAGAGCTCTGCGGCACGATAATGTCGAGGGGACTGAGACAGCCGTCATTTAAGGGAATGTTGCGGTCCGCCAGTGTCCGAAATACGTATAAAACGGCGGCGATGGTTATGGCTCTCGGGGCATTCAGATTGTTATTCTGCTGCTCAGAGGTGCCCGTGAAATCGATTGTAACCGACCTTTCCTTAGCATTCTTTCTTACAGCGACAGCGATGACGGCACCATTGTCCATCTCGACACGAAAGCAGCCATCGCTCAAATGCTCTATAGCGGAGCGTATGCATTCCTCGGCATTGCCCCTGACAAAGTCCATATAGCGGGACACCGTCTGCAGTCCATAACTATGGACAAGGTTCAACAAACTGATTTCGCCTCTTGCATTGGCCGCCGCTTGCGCCTTTAGATCGGCTAGATTTTGATCCGGATTTCGCGCTGGATAAAATCCGGATTGTAAGATGTTCCGCATGCGATCTTCGTCGAAAACACCATTTCGAATCAGCCGGCTCGGGTCGATAAGAATTCCTTCTTGATCGATTGTCTGACTATCAGGCGGCATCGACCCTGGAGTGATACCGCCAACATCACCATGGTGTCCGCGCGAGGCGCAAAAGAACAAAGGCGCACTATCGGTGGTGTCAACACCGGCAGCGGCAAAAACCGGTGTCACTACGGTTATGTCCGGTAAATGCGTTCCGCCTCTGTACGGATTATTGAGCACAAACGTATCGCCTGGAACCATTTCATTTTTGAATGTCTCGATTATAGATCGCACGCTCTCGCCCATCGATCCGAGATGCACCGGTACATGCGGAGCGTTGGCAATCAGCCGCCCTTGACCATCAAACAGAGCGCAGGAAAAATCGAGTCGTTCTTTGATATTTACAGACTGACTCGTTTGTCGCAGTGTAGAGCCCATTTCCTCCGCGATTGCCATGAACTTATTGTTGAAGAGCTCAAGCATAACCGGATCCGGCTTCTCGAGCCCTTGCTCCGGCGTCTCGAGTTTTTGCTCCGGCTTTGCGCCTGCTTGATGCGATCCGGCCCTGTCTTTCTGCCTCAGAATCAAGCTTCCATCCTCTGCTACACCAGCGCACCATTGAGGCTCTATTATGGTGGTGCTGATATCGTCAATGATAATCGCCGGTCCGTCGATAGCTAAACCGGCATGCAGCTGATGCCGCTCGATGAGCGGGCTGAGCCATCGGCGGTCCCGGCTGTACATTTCTACCTGACGCTCTGCATCGTGGATATGCGATTTTTTTGCTTCCCATCGCCAAGTCGCAACCGCGTGTGTTGGCTGAGCTGCCGAACGATCGCCTGCCATTGCCGGCCCGGCGTCAGCATCCGAGCCTGGTTGGAGAAATTGCGCCTGATCCAGCGAGCGGGCCGTGAGAAGACTGAGATCCTCAGGATCGGCTGTCGCTTCCAGAGCCAGGGACTCAACAATCAGATCGGTCCCAGGTGAGTGGAAACCAAATCGCTTCTGATGAGCCTTGTGAAACTCCTCTTCCAGAGACTCATTCGGCCCAAAATCAACGATCAGAGCGGTGTCCGATCCGGCATAACGCATGAACACCTGCTTGTGAAAAGAAAGATCATCGACTCGCGCCTTTCGCTCGTGCAAGTCGCGGCGGGCGCGGTCGACAAGCGCTTGAAATAGATTCTCCATCTCCATTGCCGTAGCGGGCGCGAGGCGCTTTTGCACCGCTGCGCTCAAGACGACCTTTATTTTTGCCAGACCGATGCCGAGAGCAGAGAGAACGCCAGCAAGAGGATGGATGACGATCGTCTTTATGCCGAGCTCTTCGGCAATCAAACAAGCGTGTTGGCCGCCCGCTCCTCCGAAGCAGGATAGGATTGCTTCCCGGACATCAGAGCCGCGCTCGATGGTGATTTTTTTTATGGCTGCAGCCATCTTATTGACGGCGATTTGCAGATAACCCCAGGCGATATGGTCCAGGTTTTCGAATGCCTCGGAGCCTGCATCGGATGCCTGTATTTGATTTTGAAGGTGGCGAAATTTCTCTTTGACGATGGCGGCATCGGCCTTTTCCCTTCCGCTCTTGCCAAAAACGCTTGGGAAATAATCCGCCTGGATGCGGCCTAAAAGAAGGTTTGCATCCGTGATCGTCAAAGGACCGCCGTTGCAATAGCAGGCTGGACCGGGATAACTGCCGGCAGACTGCGGACCGACAAGAAATCTCTGACCATCGAATTGCAAGATTGAGCCGCCACCAGCGGCGATTGTGTGCACCGCAATCATGGGAGCGCGGATACGAACGCCCGATACCATTTGCTCTTCGCAGCGCTCAATGTCCTTTTGAAAATGAGAGACGTCGGTAGAAGTGCCGCCCATGTCGAAAGTGATTACATCGTCAAATCCAAGTGCCTGAGCCGTTTGAGATGCTCCGATCACTCCGCCGGCCGGACCGGATAAAAGACTGTCCTTGGCGCGAAAGTGATCCTTATCAGTCAAGCCGCCGCTTGATTGCATGAAATAAACGCTCGTTTTGCCCAAGCCACGGCAGAAACCATTGATGTAATTCATGAGCACAGGCGATAGATACGCATCAGCAACAGTAGTGTCAGCTCGTGAAATGAATCTGATCAGCGGGCTCACCTCGTGCGAGAGGGTGATACTGGCAAAGCCCGCCTTTTGAGCGGCTTCGGCACATAGCTTTTCATGCGCGGGGAACTTATAGCCATGCATGAAGGCGATTGCACACGAATTGAAACCCTTTTCTCTTGCCTCCCTCAGGAGTTGAAAAGCCAGCTTTTCATCGAAGGGCTCGAGGACTTCACCGGCAGCCGACATCCTGCCGGGCAGCTCGATCGAAAATGAATATAATTGATCCGGCAGAAATATCCGCCTGGCAAAAATATCGGGGCGATTTTGATAACCGATGCGCAGTGCATCGGCAAAACCCTTATTCACGATCAGGACGGTCGGCTCTCCGCGGCGCTCGAGAAGGGCGTTGGTAGCGACGGTCGTGCCCAATCGAATGTGCTCTATTGCACCATATGCGATATCTGCCTCACCTGTTGATTGGCGGAGCTCCGCACCATATGCGATATCACTTTCATTTGGGTCGCGGATAGAGCGAGGGATCTGGTCGAGATCAAGCTCATTATCGTCAAGCATGAGGCGGATGCCTTCAATGGCTGCATCGTCGTAGCGTCGAGGGTCGACCGAAAGCAGCTTGTGCACGCGAAGGCGACCATCATTGCACCAGCCGATAATATCCGTGAATGTGCCGCCCCGATCGATGAAAAATTGCCATCTCTTCCGATCGTTGCCAAATTCCAACTTTTGCAAGAAATCTACGAAGCTCCGCTGGCTGATGCTGCCATTTGATCGAGCTGGCTGGTGATGGAGGAGAAGCAGTTAGATATTGCTCCACCGACGGCACCGCTGCTGAACGCAAACACAAGCGCCACCAGTACAGCGATGAATGCAATAATAGCGCCGTACTCAGTAATCGCTTGACCGTCCTGAGAGCGACGCCGACGGCGCAAACGCTTTAACTTGTTTTTCAAGCTTCTCAGCATGTTCGTGGGCTCTTGCTACGCACGCAAATTGTGCCTGGATGTAAAAACTTACTTTGCCGCCTATGCTCTCTAATTTTAATAATACCCCATAGTGAGCAATACAAAACTAACTATTGATGCCGGGAAATTCAGTAGGGAAGCCGGGTTTACGCCAACTGAACCGATCCGACCATGTCCGATATGCCCCAGCAATTGTCATCGAAAATGGTCTCAGATTCCAGACTTTTTCGGAACAACAGAGAGCGCGCCCCGGACACGGTGCACTATAAAAATGTCTTGCTGTCGGTTGGTAAGTGGTAGTTCTATCCTAGCAAAGAACAGCTAAATTCGGGTGTTTGTCAGAGCAAGCAGGACAGCTCGCTCTGGCAAAAACAGCGCCATCTCTGAACTGGCGGTCGATTTCTTGACAATTCCCGCTTTTCTTTTCTAAACATTCATTAACATATGGATCGAAAGCCCGCCTTCAAGTCGCCTCACTCTTGAGTTTTTGCATGATTGTTTGGCTTGCTGCCTGTAGGCTTGCGGCTTCAAAAAAACTGCTGTATTTGTCGAGCAGATCCTTGCGATTGTTGACCTCAGTCCAGCGCATCGTATCGATCCATGCGGTTTGCGTGAAAGGCTTGATCAATTCGGCCAGGCGTTCGGGATTGCATGGCAACAGCGGCGACATTGAAACATAGACGTCAATGCCAGCACTGCTCAGGCTGGACAATAGATGTAATCGTTTGCTTATGCTCGGAGCGCCTGGCTCAAACTGCCGACAAATGGACTCGTCATCAGTTGTAATGCTGATGCCGACGCTTAATTTTTCGCCAAATTGCCTCAGCAGTTCGAGGTCCTGCAAAACTAGATGACTGCGAGTGTGCAGCGTAACTCGCCTGGGTTGATACCTGAGTAACTCCTGCAAACAGCGGCGTGATAGACGGTATTTCAGTTCGATATACTGATACGGATCAGTGGCCGAGCTGAAAAAGATAGAGCTGCCAAAGACTTTGACGCGCTCTTTGCGAATTAAGTCAGGGGCATTTGTCTTCACCTCCAACCACTTGCCCCATTCTCTATAATCACTGTGCCTGGCATTGGGAAATTTCGGCACATAGCAATAGCTACAGCGAAAAGCGCAGCCTCCATAGGGATTAAGAGAATAGTCGTAGCTACCAGCCAGTGAGCCGACTTTTTGCGGGGTTAATATGGAGACAGCAGTTATCTCGGTAACTTGCATATCCTTTAGCGTACCATACGTAGGTATGTGTCGCAAGTGAAAATCGTTCGAACCAGGAGAATGACAATGGCTAAATCAACCAAGTCGAGCGGGCGCAAATCACAAGCCGGCACTGGAGAGGGCACCACAAAGGGCGCGGTGAGCAGCGGCGGCAAGAGATCGACTGCCGCGGACAGCAAACACGCAGGCTCTAAGTCCTCGAAAAATCCGCCCGAGAAGGGACTTGAGGCGACAGCTCCTGATGCTCTCCAGCAGTGGCGCCGGCTCTTGCTGGAAGGTGCCGAATCTTTTAACAACGAGCGTTATGTACAAGCCGAGGAGCAGTTCAAGCAGGCTCTGGAATTGGCGGAGAAAATTGCCGAGCAGCCTCTGGAGGCGATTGGACGGGCTGAGCCGCTGGTTTCCGTTGACGAGTCCATTAGTTGTTTGACAAAGAGTCTTAACAATCTGGCGGCGCTGTATCACGCTCAGGGCAAGTACGGATTAGCAGAAGAGCTCTACGATCGCTGCCTGGATTTGAAGCTCAAGATTTACGGCGAGGATCATTTGGAAACCGCCGTCAATATTCACAATCTTGCCGTTCTGTTCGCGGCGAAGCGCATGTATTTAAAGGCCGAAATTCTGTTTAAGCGCGCCCTCGAGATTCGCGAGAAGAATCTCGGCGAATGCCATGAGGAGCTGGTCCCCATCCTCAAGCACTATGCGCTCCTGCTGCGAAAAACAAACCGCAAGGATGAGGCGATCAAGGCGGATGAGCGCATCGCAGGGATCGAATCTATGTCGGGCATGGGGCTGAAGCGTTAATTGTCGCGCCGCTGGGACGCTCCTGGGAAACAATCAGCGCACGGCAGATTCCATATGAGCCGGCAATGTGAAGTAAATGCTTGTTCCTCTGCCGGCTTCCGACTCCGCCCAGATCTTGCCGCCGAGGCGCTCGATATTATTGCGAGCCAGATACATTGAAAGCCTGAGTCCATATGTATCTTCAGAGTGTTTGCCCTGAACGAAACCGACAAACATGTCCTCGATCTCTTCTGGAGGCAGAGCCGGTCCGGAGCTCCACACGCTGATTCTCATCTCGCCCTCGCGCATGGCCGTTTCCACTCTCACTCGCCCACCCGG
>JAJPJO010000407.1 GCA_021324135.1 Pseudomonadota bacterium | reverse complement strand
CTGGAACCGGGTCTGGCTTTACTTTTGGCGGCAAGGAATACGGACGCCAGGAGGTTGGTGACTTTGGTGACTATAAGCACCGCCTCCCAGGCAGAGACTGGGGCTTTCTTAAGAATGATATTGAATACCCGATCTTTCCCGACGGTCGCCAACTTCAGCGTCCCCTCAGGGCGACATTCCCTGTTCATCACATGCAAATGCCGGCGTTCCTGCACCAGGAAATATCTGAGATGATTAAGGATGCGTATGAGACAGAAGACATAACCGCCTCTTCTTTTGGCTCTGGAAAGTCAGACAGCGAGCTGAAAAAGGCCTGGTTATCCTATATGCACCAAACGAGCCTGGCTGATCGGCAGCACTTCGCTAGAGCTTACTGGAGATGGCTCATGCCTCAGGCGGATCCCGCCAAGGTCATTCCGGCTGAGAGAAAAGTTTTTGCTAAGGGCTGGTGGCACGAGCATCTGCAAACTGATGCCGCTGATGACAGCGAAATTGACTCCTGGATTCAAGCGGCATTGCTCGATGCTCACATACGCAACATCGATTACCTGCGCCACAAATCGCAGACGAGAACCAACAGCAAGCAAAGATCACTAATGATTGGGCAGTTCGATTTTGAAGAACGGTCGATAATCATGCGCCGGTAGATAAATGCTTTGACGCTTCAGGATGCAGCAACCAAATGCTCGCTCATCAATTCCGAAGCAAGTTCTTCCTGATTCAGTTTTACAAAATAATCCAGCATCAATAAACAATAGCGCTCAAATCGCTCGTCGGTAAGCGGCTTATCTTCTACTTCCCATTCTGTTTTGCCCGATCGGATGGTGGCCGAATAGGTCATCAGAACACCATAATCATCCTCGACCTTGCTCAACCTCATCACCAGATCGGAGGGAAGCACGAAGAATTCAACCCGATCGTCGCTGCCTCTTATCACAAGGCTGAGGTTGCTCGTCGTAAAGCGGGCGCGATAGAACGACGTCTCTTGCGGAGGTCTAAACGGCCACTCGCCCTCACACTGTTCGATGATCTCATCAGGCTGGGTAATCGCGATCGATAGTCTGCCCGGACCGACGGCATCGTTGAACTGCACCACATATGGTTCCAGTAATTTATAGATGCGCTCGACCATGCGATAGGTAGCATCCCGCAATATATCCGCCTCGGCACGAATTCCAAAGAAACCCGATTCGTAATTCTTTAAGAAGGCAATCGATTTGCTCGTCAACTGCTCGACGTAATCTTGACGAATGCTTTGTGGTCCACCGCCGGTGGTGAGGTTGCGTAGGATTTTGCGCGCCAATTCAGTTCCAGACACGATAACCTCTCATGCACTCGCTAGGTGGATTCGACCACGGGATTCGTTGCTCAAGCAATAAGAATAACTTTTATGTACGAGCCTTTGTACTTAATTTTTTCTGCACAGATATATGTTCACCATATACAGAAAGCGGCATGTCGAGCGGCTATTGCCAGATATAGGCTTTCCATTATAATCATCGATAGACTTCGGTCTGGTACCACATAAGGCATCGCAAATGCACCTCGATTCAGCCAAGCAGATTGCCCACGAGTTGATGCATAGTTTTGGGCTTAGTGATTGGACATTTAAGTTCAACAACACAAAGCGTATGCTCGGGATATGCAAAGCCGGCGTCAAGCGCATCGAGCTTTCAGCAGCCTATGTTTTTCAAAACGATGAAGAGCATGTGCGGGATACGATTCTGCACGAGATAGCCCATGCAATCGTCGGTGTCGAGCATGGGCATGATGATGTATGGAAGGACATGTGCATCAAAATCGGCTGCAAGCCGAAGGCGTGCGATAACAGCGCCGTGCTGCCGGCAGGCGCCTGGCAGGCCCGCTGCTCATGTTGCTTCACGCTCTTCAGCCGCCATCGCAAACCGGCGATGATCAAAGGAATGTATTGCAAGAGATGTGGACCGGCGAAAGGCAAATTGCTCTTTAAGAAGGTGCGCAAGGCGACGTTCAAACCGGTAAAAGCAGCCAAAGTCGGTCGGCTAAAGGCGCCAAGACAACTGACTCTACCATTGCCTCAAGTGTTCTAAAATATATCTTGGACACGAGCAGCAGGATCCGCGGCGTTGGCAAAATCTAAAGAAGCGCTGAAGATCACACTTGCCGTTGCTGTTGTCCTCGCATTTTTGTCCTGCGCCTATCTAGCTCTGAAGCTATTTGAGGAAGATAAAGAAGACGAAGCTTCAGCGCAGAAACGAGCTCGGGCTGAAAAGGAGCTCTCTCCATTTCCGGAGGAGCTGACTACCGGATTTGTTCGACGCGGCGAGCAATGGCGAGCTAGTGGGCCGACCACTGATCAAGAGTTAATCAAGCTCGCCCAATCAGAAGAGATTCATGAACTTCTCTTGAAGATGCCTGAGATCGGGGCCAGGGGACTGGCGTCTCTGAAAGACGAACCGATAACCTACCTACATATTGAGAATGGGCGGCTGGATGGCGCATGTCTGGCGGAGATATCGAAGATTGCCTCGCTGCGCCGTTTGTATATCAACGACATTCGGCTGATGGACGACGAGCAATTCAAGCAACTGACGGGTCCGCCTGAGCTGTACGATCTTTCATTTCGTACATCGCTGATCACCGGCAAATCCCTGCCTCACCTCTGCAAGACTTTTCCAAAACTGAGGTCATTGGGTTTAGATAAAAATTTGGCTTTGTGCAAAAACCCTGAAGACCTGGCAGTGCTGCAAGATCTCCACGATCTGAAATCTCTCTTCCTGGGTGACTGTGGTATCACTGATGATTGCATCTCGAGGATAGCCCCTTTGCACATTACCGAGCTGGCCATTCCCAATTCACGGATCACAGAAAATGCTCTCAAAACCCTGTCCGGAATGAAGAGCATCAAGGCGTTATCGATTCAAAGCTGTCAAAGCCTTCCCTTAGAAGCGATCGAAAAATTTCGTCGCCAGCGCCCGGAGGTTGTGGTGATTGATGCCGAAAGGTCCCGATTATGAACTTATTTCATACACTTGCATGCCGCTGGCATTATAATCCTATACTCTAATACCCTAAGGGGAGCCGCATGCAGCCGCAAGGCTAAGAGGACTAGTCATGAGCACAACTCAGAAAGAAGACAATGTACTGGTGAAGATCGAAGACGATCGCACAGGACTGAGCATTCCTACCTTACGCCGAGCGCTTGCCGACAATCTTTATTACGGGCTGGGCAAATTTCCGGCCATCGCCACCCGCAACGACTATTACATGTCCGTGTCGTACACGGTTCGAGACAGGCTTCTGCACCGCTGGATCGCGACATCGGAAAGCATTCTGCAACATAAGTCGCGCGTAGTCTGCTATTTGTCAGCCGAATTTCTGCTCGGCCCTCATCTTGCTAATAATATGTTGAATCTCGGTATTACTGAGGCAATGCGGACTGCCACCGAGGAGTCCGGTCTCGACATGGACGATCTGGTCGAGCACGAAGAGGAGCCCGGACTGGGCAACGGCGGTCTGGGAAGATTGGCGGCTTGCTATCTTGACTCGATGGCCACGCATGATATTCCTTCCATCGGCTTCGGCATTCGTTACGAATTCGGCATATTCGATCAAATCATCCGAGATGGTTGGCAAGTCGAAGTTGCCGATCGCTGGTTGCACAACGGCAATCCATGGGAAATTGCCCGTCCGGAGCAGGGCGTTATCGTTAAATTCGGCGGGCGCGTCAATCACTACCAGGACGAGCACGGTCATTACAGCGTGCGCTGGGATGCCGATCGCGAGGTCCTCGGAGTGCCCTATGATACGCCGATCCCCGGCTACGGAACCAATACTGCCAATACTTTACGTCTTTGGAAAGCAGAGGCACCCAGGTCCTTCGACTTCCAGATATTCAACATGGGTGATTATCTCGGCGCGGTCGGCGACAAGATGGTCTCCGAGAATATATCGAAGGTTCTCTATCCCAACGATAACGTTTCGCAGGGCAGGCAGCTAAGGTTGGAGCAACAATATTTCTTCGTCTCCTGCAGCCTGCAAACCATTTTGCGTTTCCATAAAAACAGAGGACTGGCGGCCAATTCATTGCATGAGAAGTTTGTCGTTCAACTCAACGACACACACCCGTCCATCGCCATAGCTGAGATGATGAGACTCCTGGTCGATGAAGAAGACATGGATTGGGAATCGGCATGGAACGTCACGACCAAAACATTTGCTTATACCAACCATACATTGCTGCCGGAAGCTCTAGAACGATGGCCGGTGAGCTTGTTCGAAAGGCTCTTGCCGCGCCATTTGGAAATCATCTATGAAATCAATCGCCGCTTCTTGAATGATGTGGCGGAGAAGTATCCGGGGGACAGCGATCGAATCGCTCGAGTCTCCTTGATTGAAGAAGGGCCGGAGCGCTACATTCGCATGGCTCATTTGGCTAGTGTCGGCAGCTCCAGCATTAACGGCGTTGCCGAGCTGCACACCAAGCTTTTGAAAGATAAGGTTTTAAGAGACTTCTACATTCTCACACCAGATAAGTTCAAAAACGTCACCAACGGTGTGACACCACGCCGCTGGCTGGCGCTGTCCAATCCGGAATTGTCCGAATTGATTTCACGACACATAGGCGATGGTTGGATAAAGGATCTGTCGCAATTGCGCGGGCTGGAAAGCACCGTAGATGATACCAATTTCCAGAGCGAATGGCGGGCTATTAAGCGCAAGAAGAAAGAAGTGCTGGCCAAAAAGGTCAAAGCCACGACTGGAGTGCAAATCGATCCGGACAGCATCTTCGACATTCAGGTCAAGCGTATACACGAGTACAAACGCCAGCATTTGAATGTGTTGCACATCATCACTCTCTACAATTACCTCAAGGCCAACAAGCCGACCTCATTCCAGCCGCGCACGTTCCTCTTTGGCGGCAAGGCGGCCCCCGGTTACTTTATGGCCAAACTGATCATCAAGATGATCAACTCAGTGGCTGACGTGATCAACAAAGATGACGATGTCAACCAGCTCTTGAAGGTCGCATTTCTTCCCGACTTCAACGTTCAATTCGCCCAGAAAATTTATCCGGCAGCGGACGTGTCCGAGCAAATATCGACAGCCGGCAAAGAGGCATCCGGTACCGGCAATATGAAGTTCTCACTGAACGGGGCTCTCACTATTGGCACCATGGACGGTGCGAACATAGAAATTCGCGAGGAAGTGGGTCCCGACAATTTCTTTCTCTTCGGTCTGACGGAGCAGGAAGTTATGGAGAAGAAGAACAGCGGTTACAACCCGTGGCAATATTATGAGAGCAATGCCAATCTGCGTCAGGTGCTCGATCAATTGCGAGGCGGCGTCTTCTCTTACGGCGACGTGGAGCTCTTCCGCCCGCTGGTCGGCTCGTTGCTGAACCGGGACGAGTTTATGCTCCTGGCAGATTATCAGCCGTACGTCGAGTGCCAGAAGAGAGTCGGCGAAGCTTATCTCGATCGGGATCGCTGGACGAAAATGTCGATTTACAACGTCAGCCGCATGGGCAAGTTCTCCTCCGATCGAGCAGTGAAAGAATACTGCGACAAAATTTGGAAAACCAATCCGATGCCCATAAAAATCACCGAATATCAGCAATCGACCGCAGAGCTGTCCGTCTGCAAGTTGCCCGAGACTTTCTAAGAAAGCCCGGGTAGTCGATCGCAGACTGATTCGAGATACAGCTGAAACTAGTCCTGATTAAAAAAAGGATTAATGACTAGTTGATGCCGTTACGGGGAACGAATTCTTCAGCCATGCCGGTATGGCTGAAGATCGATCTTAGACAGTGGAGGAAGATTCATGTTTTCAAAGCCGAAGAAGTTTAGCTCGCCTATCAAGCATGTCTCTTCTTTGAGTGTTCTACTTGCTCTTTTGATTAGTGGTTCTGCTGCAGGACCGGCTCTTGCCGATGATACGGCGGGCAGTTTTTACGAACAGGGTGTGCGCCTGATGAAGGAGAAAAACTTCAAAGATGCCATTCAAGCGTTCGATATGTCGGTCGGCATGGCACAAACTGATGCCCGGCCTTTCATGCGGCGCGGGCAGTGCTTTTTCGAGCTCGGCCATTATCAGCTGGCAGTCAAAGATTTCACGCAAGCAATCCAGTACGCTCCCGATGATCCGGCCGGCTTTCTGGCACGCGGTCTGGCCGAGTCTAAGCTCAACCAGCATGCAAAGGCAATTGAGGACTTCCAGCAGGCAATCAACATGAATCCCAAGTTGGCGGATGCTTATCGCGGTTTAGCCGACTCCTACAGAGCCCAGGGCAACAATCAGGCGGCGCTCGATAACTACAATGTCGCGCTCGTTAAGGATCCCAGGAATGTCGATGCGCTTGTGGGACGGGGAGACATTCTCAATGTCCTCGGCAAAAACAAGGATGCGATCAAAGACTACAGCTATGCAATCGAGCTAGCTCCGCAAATGGGCGTCGCATACATTCACCGTGGCACCGCATATAGTGGCATGGAGCGGCCCGAGGATGCCTTGAAAGATTACGATCGGGCCATGCAACTCGATCCGAAAAATCCCAACCTCAAGTTGCGCCGTGGTAAAGAATTCTTCCGACTGAAGAATGCCAAGCAAGCTTATGATGATTTTTCAGATGCCATAAAACAAGACCCGACCAATGCTGATCTCTACTACCATAGAGCGAAAGCCGACATGCAGCTGGGCAATGACGGCGGCGCCATGGAAGATCTCGAGGATGCTATTCGATTGGATCCGAACCAGGCGAACTTCTACATGGCTCGTGCCTTTCTCTGGCACAAGAAGGGCAAATCAATTCTCGCCCGCGAAGACATAAAGCGTGCCCAATTCTTCAATCCCTCCTTACCCAAGGATATTCGATTCGAAAAGGATCCTAAGAATCCCGATCGCTGGAGACAAGAGACCTTCCTTTCAGATTTCATGGGAACCGGACAGAAAGACTCAGCAGAAAACCTGAAGAACACCGGTTCATTAGGCGGTGCCAATTAGTCGGTTCGAAAGAGCACATCAAAGACATGCCCAAAGCGACAATCGTTATCGTAGGCGGAGGCTTTGCCGGCGTGAAATGCGCAAGGGAATTGCGCAAGCTCCTGAGCAAGGAAGACTATAAGATCGTCTTGTTCAATCGCGAAAACCATATGGTTTTCCATCCGCTGCTTGCAGAGGTGGCAAGCGCCGCTGTGCAAACTAAACACGTGGCGGCGCCATTGCGCCAGCTCCTTCATGGCGTGCGCTGCCGCACCGAAGATGTGCTCAACATCGATCTGCAAAACAACTTCGTCGAGTACGAGGCTTACGATTGCACCCGACAGAAGATGCCCTATGATCATCTCGTTCTCGCCTGCGGAAACCGCCCTAACCTGGCGCTCGTCCCCGGAATGGACGAGCATGCCTTCCCGCTGAAGACAGTTGGAGACGCGCTCAAGTTGCAGTCGCACATCATCGACATGATGGAGAAAGCCGAGGTCTGCGATGATCCAAGAAGAATTGCCTGGTATTTGTCTTTCACCGTCATTGGTGGCGGTTTCTCCGGAGTCGAGGTGGCGGGTGAGATAAACGATCTCGTCAGAAGCAGTCGCAGGTTTTTCGAGACTATTCAAGAAGAAATGATTACCGTCAACCTGGTTCATGCCGGTCCGCAGATTCTTCCGGAAGTCAGCCCGACTTTGCGCGACTTTGCACGCTCGCAAATGGCGAAGCGAGGATTGAATTTTTACCTCAACGCCAAAGCCACTCAAGCGACTCGCGAGGGTGTTTTTCTCGAGGACGGCAGATTCATTCCCTGTGCCACGATTGTCTGCACGATCGGCACGACGCCTCATCCTCTGATCAGTCGCTTGCCAGTAAAGCAGGAGAGAGGCCGGATTATCACTCAGCCCGACATGAGTCTTGCACCGTATCAAAACGCCTGGGCCATAGGCGATTGCGCCGCCGTTCCCAATGCAGAATCAGGAGAGCTCTGTCCACCAGTGGCGCAGTTTGCGGAGAGACAGGGCGTGCAGTTGGCTCACAACATTTGCCGCCGCTTGAGGGATGAACCGACACGCCCTTTCTATTACAAAACGCAAGGCCACCTGTGTTCGATCGGCGGGCAGAGTGCTGTTGCAGAGATTCACGGCATTCGCATCTCAGGCTTCATCGCCTGGTTCATGTGGCGGGCGATTTATCTTTTCAAGCTGCCGTCCTTCACTCAAATGATCAAAGTCGGCATTGAATGGGCTTGCGAACTGGTTTTCCCGCGCGATCTGTCTTACGTGAAGACGGACACCTCGCGCGCCGTCAGTCGCGCATTTTATAAACAGGGAGATTACATCTTCAGGCAGGGCGATCCGGCCACCGACTTCTTCGTCATTGAGCAGGGCGATGTCGAGATTCTTGTCCACAGCCATGAGACCGAGCAAGAGGAGATAGTAGCGGTGCTCGGTGCCGGTGACTTCTTCGGCGAGGCGGCATTGGTCACTAATCGTCCTCGCAATGCCTCTGTCAAGGCGCGAAGCAACGTCCTCGTCGTCACACTCGGTCGCAGCCTCTTCTCGGAGATGTCAGCCAATCTGGGTCCCTTGCGCGATGCCGTGGCTGGTGCAATCAAACGGCGCCGGAACGTCTGGAAAGATCTACCTGATGTGCGACGCATACTGGATGGCATGAAACTGGAAGAGATAATGGAACCGGTGCCGGGCGGAGTCTTACACCGGGACGATTTTCTCGATGGCATACTACAGCTCTTTTGCCAGCATCGACTCGACTTCTGCTGCGTGGTCGATCACAACGACAAGGTAGTCGGAGTCGTCACTCGCAGTGACTTGCTGCGCACAATAGAGACGGCAGCCAACTTTCAAGGGCAGAAGGACGACATCATCCGTGTCCATCATATTATGATGAACGAACCGATAACTCTGAGGAAAAACGAATTGATACCGGTGGCGGTGAACACCATGCGCGAGCATGGCTTGAAGAACTTACCTGTTGTCGACGAGCAAGACCGTTTGATTGGTTGCGTCCGCATAGAGACGATCCTGGCTCAGGTCGTCAACGAACTCACGAAGAAAAGGGCGATACGCATTACTAACGAGTTCATAAGACCGGCAATTCCGAAGAATGTATAGCCAATATCTTATGTGCCATCAGGGATGGTGACGACAAAAGTGGTGCCACGGTCTATGCCAGAAATGCATTCAATATCGGCGGCATGCGCTTCTGCTATTTGTTTGCAAAGATGCAGTCCCAGTCCGGTCGATGGCGAGTATCTGTGCTCACCGGACAATCCCTGCCAGGTTCGATCAAATATTTTCTCCAGTTCTCTCTCAGTCAGACTATAGGCATCGCTGTGCACTTGCAACTTGGCACCAGAGCGTGAGCGGCTCAGCCGCAGTTCAATCTTCTCCTGCCCTGATCCGAATCTGACGGCGTTGTTCAGCAAAATAATCACCAGACGCTTGAGATAGCCCCTATGTCCGCGCACCGTCACAGGCTCCTCCGGACGCACAAAATCGATGGCGGCAGCCGACTTGTAATCGGCGATGGTCTGGCTGAGCAAATCGCCCAAATCAATGTCTGTCAGCTCCAGGTGTGATTCGTGCGAGTCGAAGTGATAAACATCGATCAGGTTGTGCAACAAATCAATCAGATCTCTATTGCTCTCCTTGAGCTTCTGGAGAATTTTGATCTGCTCTTCCTGCAACTCTCCAAGCGAACCGGAGAGCAGAAATTGCAGAATATGATCGGCTCCCACCAGCGGATTTTTTATGTCATGAGCCAAAGCAGCCATGAAGCTCTCGCGTTCTTCTAAAATAGCGGCTCTTTTCTCATTCTCATGAACGATCTTTCGCTCGGTCAAATCGCGGACCAGCGCCAGAACATGCCTGCCGGTATCCGAGTGCAAAACCTTGACTCTAGCCTCCACAGGAAATGTGCTGCCGTCCTTGCGTCGATGCGTTCCGTACCAGGTTACAGTCCGGCCCTCAAACAACTCGCGAGGGCGCTCGCCATTCGGCGCGTAAGTGTAGAAGTCCAGCTCGACGTCGGGCACCTTGAGGTCGAGAAGCTCCTCGCGGCTGTACCCGAGCATCTCGCAAGCGCGATTGTTCACATAGGTAAAAGTCAAATCCGGACCTGAGAGGAACACACCGTCAGCGCTGTGTTCGACCGAGGCGAGCAATAAGTCGATGTCTTTCATGAGTGGGTTACCGCTCACCAATTTCGTGCATCCGGATGCAAGCGTGCATATGTATTTTTCCCGAAAAATCGGAATAGTCACGGCTTCGTGCAAGGAGGCGAGTGAACGGTCGGATCCTTTGCGGGGTAAAATCGGGGCGATATCAAAGCTGAAAGGCAAAATCTATCACCACATCCGGTGGCAAAAGAGATTGAGCATTAGAGGCTGTCTACTGGCCTTCTCCAAGAGAGAAGGCATCTTTGCTGAAAGGCTCTTCTGCACTACCGT
>JAJPJO010000379.1 GCA_021324135.1 Pseudomonadota bacterium | reverse complement strand
CTGTCCACGCACCGAAGTCGACCTGTGAGAACCTCTAATGTCTCTGAGTAAGACAGGCTTTTTCAAAAAACAACGTTGTCATACTATATTTATGAATAGACCGGGAGCAAAGAAAAACGGGCATGTGATGCCAGAGTGAAAGCAGCTGCGTTCTGCAGCCGCTTCCACCCGCATCAGCATCGCCCTGCTTTCGCCAGAACTATGTCGCAACGGTTTCGCCCGTGAGCACTCTGCCCGGGACGCAGGAGTCCTCTGTGAGCTCGGGCACCGCTTCGATTGCCTGCGGCTCCTTTGCTTGCGATTGGAAGATGATCAACGCCACTCCAGCGATAACCACGACGCTGCCGAGCCACACTTTGATTGACAGGAGAGCCCCGCCAACCATCGCGTGCACGGCAAGCGCGATGAACGGGTTGATGCACGCCTGCACCATCACAGTCGAGAGGGCGAACCTCCTCATCACGTAAAGGTAGGCGCCAAACCCGGCAATCGAGACGACCGCAACGATCCAGAGCAGACCGAAGACGGCCGTGAGGGGCACCGCCGGTGGTACCTTAGCGCCGGTCACCCAGATGGTTATCCAGAGACAGATCGCCGCCGAGGCGTACCAGACTGTCGCCTGTGCGCAGATGTCGCACTTCGTCCTTTTCAGGATGACGCTCGTGGACGAGAAGATGGCGGTGGCAAGCACGAGCTTCCACGCCGCCGCCGAGTTGCCGCCGGCGTGCAACAGATCCTGGCCGAAAACGATCAGGACCCCGCAGAAGCAGACCGTCGAGCCGACAATCTTCCTCAGGTTGAGCGCCTCAATGCCGGTCGCCGCCGAGATCAGGCTCGCACCGACGGCGCACGAGGCGAACATAACGGTCACCGGTCCCGAGCCGATCACCATGTTCGACTGATACGCCAGCGTGTGTCCGGCGGCGGAGATGGCACCGGCGAAAACCATCCAGAAGAAGTCCCTCAGCCTCATGGGCTTCCTGCTGTAGAACGCCCAGATGGCGCCGAAGAAGATGCATGCCACGCTGAAGCGGAGGCAGGTGGCGATCACCGCCGGAAAGCCTTCGCCATGCAAGCCGGTGGTCAGCCCGGCGAAGAAGAAGGCAGTGCCCCCGACAAGCAGGCAGAAGATGTACACCAGCACGCTGCTCAAGGAGGGGGAAGCCTGCTGCGAATGTGCCATCGCAAGCCCTTTCGAGAACAAAGGCTTCTCGTTTCCTGCTCGACGCAAGCAGGAGTTGAGGTCGCCTGCCCTGATTCAGTTGAGCGCTAAGAGACGCTCAGAGCAACAAGACTCCAGGACGAGCTCAGACTTGTTGCCGGATCCTCGCCTGTGATGGCGAGGCTATAGAGGCAGTACATTTGATGCGCTTAGATTTCTGTGAAAGTGATCAATGAATCTCGAAGTGAAGACGGATAGTACGCCAAAGTATCTATTTGAAAATCGTCGATGCAAATTAAAGATGGCAATTGTGTTGGGAAAAACTTTTGATAATGCCTAATCTCGAGTGAACAAGCCTCGTTCAAGCCTCGTTCAAACCTCATTCAACAACTCACGGTTCAATTACAAGAGAGCGAAACGACCCGACACCAAGAGTCTGTGCGGTTCTCACAAGCTCATCTCTGCACACTGCTCCGGAGTAATCGTGCAAAATTTTTCTTGATCTGCTGGTTGCCGAGCGATATCCTCGCACGTATCTCCGCCATGCCTTTCTGGATTCAGAACCCGCAAAGAACTCCCCAATCACCAACTCAAGAGCAAACCATGCAATAGCACTGCATCTTGAGTAGTTCGCTGGCGGTGGTGATTTGAAAGCGGCTTCTGAAACCAGTCGCCCGACCCTTTCCAGGAGAGCGTATGCTTCGCAACATCCTCGGGCTGATCGCCTTTGTGGGCGTGTTCCTCGGGTCCATCTACGGCTTTAGCCAGCTGGCTAAGCACACCGTCGTCTACGTGTACTGGCTGAACCAGAACTTCAAGAACCAGGCGGATGGACTGGCACGCGGCACCGGCCTCGCACTGTTCATTCTTCTGATCGTCGGTTTCGTCGGGTCCTGTTACCACGTCCAGCAGATCATCATCAAACGCACCAAGAGCTGAACCACTCCGCCGGGGCTGAATCGCTCCTGGGTGCACGTTCTCGAGAGCCGAAGCAGTTGCGAGGGGAAGGTCTGTTTTACGACAGACTTTCCTCTTCGTTTTTCAAATTTGCGCCCCGGCATCTTACTATATGACTACGTATCTCGAGAATGAACCAGAAGGCGACCGAAATTCTCGGCTGCAAGCCGAGAAAAACGATCGCCCCCTGCATAACCGGAGGTGGCTAGGAAGATCAGAATCTGAAGATCTCTGACACCATCGCCATCATCCGATTATGGACTGAAGCCGCCCCAGCAGGGCAACACCGAGGTCGTTGAACTCATAGACAACATGCGATCGTCCCGCTCAGCTCGTCCGCGCCGGCGATTTCAGCGTAGTCCTGGATGACCTGCCGGTAACCCAGAGCGTATTCGACGCCGAAATTGGAATCGGGGCTCTTGCCGAGCCGGCTCAGATTAGTGAGGATGCTCTCTTCGATGGACTGGGGGCTGGAGCCGAAGTGCATCCAACCGTCCCTGGTTCCCTGAAGGAAGCCGGCCGATGCTTGAGTCGCATCTTGTCCAAAAGCCATCGCTTTCACCTGTTTCATTTTGCAACCTCGTTTTGTTAGTAAAGCGCATTGTGCGCAAATTCACTCTCAGTCATTGCCCAAAGCAGTGCCGACCTTCCAACAGATGACTAAGCAGCCTCGAATGCCCGTTTGCTCGAACCAACAAAGAGCTGGTCGATTGGAGTTTGTAAACGTGCATGGGTGACTGTTTAACTGTTAGTGACTGGAAAGGCTCGGAAGTGGTTTGGTGCAACACCTGATCTATTGAGGTTTTGGTAACAGATAAGCCAGTTTATTTTTGTAACCGCCCCTTCTTGACATCATGTAACATTCGCCTTTACAAGCCTCTCGAGCTCGTTTCATACCTAGCGCAAAGCCAACCAGCATGCCGCACAATCTTGCTGCGTCGGGCTTTTCAGGACCTGGCACCTTTTTTGCACACCGGCTCATCTGTCGCCAGAACTCTATTTTAGGACTGTGTTCTTTGGTTTCGAAAGCTTAAGACCTTTGTCGCGGCTGGCTGCTAAACTACGCCTTGCATAATGATAGGAATTGAAGATGACCGAATCACAAGTTGCGGTAAACAACGTCTCCATCGACGGCCACAGCCTTACGCTTGAAGATGTGCAACGGGTGGCGCGCGATTTTGTCAAGGTGAATATGTCAGATCGCGCTCATCGCCAGATTGATGGCAGTCGGGCGGTCGTTGACCGTTTTCTCAAGGAAGAGAGAGTTGTATACGGCATCACCACTGGCTTCGGAAAATTCAAGGACATCGTTATTCGCTCCGAAGATTGCTCCCTTCTGCAGCGCAACCTGCTCCTCAGCCATGCAGCCGGCGTCGGCACTCCCTTTGACGCGACGACGGTGCGCGCCATCATGCTGCTGCGCGCAAACGCGCTAGCCAAAGGCTATTCCGGCATACGCGCCGAGGTTGTCGAGCTCTTGCTGGCCCTCTTGAACAAACAAGTGCATCCCATCGTCCCTGAGCAAGGCTCGCTTGGTGCCTCAGGCGATCTGGCTCCACTGGCGCATTTGGCCCTGGTTCTCATCGGCGAAGGTGAGGCCCAGGTAAATGGCAAGCGGCTTTCCGGTCGAGCGGCGCTCGAGCATGCCGGCTTGACTGGTATCATACTCGGTGCCAAGGAAGGATTGGCTCTGATCAATGGCACGCAAGTCATGTCGGCCGTCGGCACATTGACACTGCTCGAAGCCGAGCAGCTGGCCAAGGTTGCGGATATCATCGGCGCCATGTCGCTGGAAGCTCAGCTTGGATCGGGAAAGGCTTTTTCCGAAGAGATACAGAACGTCCGGCCTCATAAGGGACAGCGAGAATCCGCAGCCAATCTGCGTTCCCTTCTTGTGGACAGCGAGCTCATGGAGAGCCATAAAGATTGCCCTCTCGTCCAGGATGCCTATTCTTTGCGTTGCATGCCGCAGGTTCATGGCGCCTCGCGCCAGGCGTTCGACCATGTTCGCCAGATTCTCGAGGTGGAGATCAATTCAGCAACAGACAATCCGCTCATATTCGACGGCTATGCCTTATCGGGTGGAAACTTCCATGGACAGCCGCTTGCGCTCGCTCTAGATTACCTTGCCATCGCTGTGGCCGAGCTGGCCAACATGTCGGAACGGCGCACCGAAAGACTGGTCAACCCAGCACTTTCGAACGGTCTGCCTGCCTTTTTGACCCGCCAGGGCGGATTGAACTCAGGATTCATGATCGCTCAATACACAGCCGCATCGCTCGTTTCCGAGAACAAAGTCCTGGCTCATCCTGCTTCCGTCGATTCCATTCCAACCAACGCCAACCAGGAAGACCATGTTTCCATGGGCATGATCTCGGCAAGAAAAGCCAGAGCAATCTTGCAGAACACCCGCCGCGCCCTGGCAATTGAATTGCTTGCCGCCGCACAGGGACTGGATTTTCGTACCGGCAACTGGGGCAAGCCGCTTTCGCATGAAAGTTGTCCGCCGGAGAAAGCAGAGCTGCTGCCCGGCAAAGGAGTCGATGCCGCCTATCGTTTGGTCCGGCGTCACATAGATCACATGGACGAGGATCGCGAGATCCATCTCGATTTTACCCAGGCTGACAAACTGATCGAGTCGGGTGAGCTGGTTAAAGCGGTTGAAGCCGCAATAGGCGTTTTGCACTGAGGGCAGTAGATAGGAACAACTCTTCCATCCTGCCAATGATACCATCAGCGGTGCATACCATATGGTATCGTAAAACCAATCACAAGGAGAAATCCAGCCAGAGATGGCTTGCTAAGTCAATTGACCAGCAGAACCATCTCTCAGCAGGATTACATGTCTGAGCAGGATTACCCGGTTCGCAACTTCAGGCAACCTTGTCGCGATAAGCCTGGTTGCTTTGCACGAGCTTCGCGAGGCACGCCTCAACATCGCCGGGCTCGATATTCTCGAAGAATTCCCGAGCTCGTGCCATCGCTGTTGCGGCGTGTGTTTGGCGCGTTTCACCCGACCACTCCGGAGCCTCGTGAGCCAACACTGTCCACTTCGCACCGAGAACGTGGCGGAAGATGAAGAGCGAGCGCTCCATGTGAAAGGGTGATGTGATGACGAAAAGCGTGCCGGGATTCTCCTTGCAGAGAAATCGTCGGGCACTGAAGATGGCGTTGCCGAGTGTGTCGAGCGACTCATCCTCGAGCAAGAGCGTATCGGATGAGACGCCTTGAGCGATTACGATCTCCTGCATCGCCGAAGCCTCTGTCTTGCCGTGAGTACCTGGATCCGTGAGAGATCGAGAACCCGACAGGATGAGCTTCATCGGACGGTGCAAAGCGAATTCCGCGGCAGCCAGGGCGCGAAGTCGTGTGACTTCAGTGGCGCTGCCGTCAGAATGCAAGCCGCTGCCGAGAACGACAGCGCATTCTGTCTGTGTCAATGTTCTTCTCCATTCCGGTTGAGAACGCTTGACCAAGAAAGGGCGGAACGCGAACATGCTGGCGAGGCGGGCATGATCAGCGTCCGGCCAAAATCAATCTTGGCTAAAACGAGTCAGAACTTGGCAGTGCTGAGGATTTTAGGAGCGTTCGAGGTTTAGCTAAAAAGAGAGTAGGTATTTACGCTTCAAGGTACGACTGAAGCCTCTTGCATCTCAAGCGCTCTAAACGTTTACCTATCGTCATCATCAGCTCCTTCTAGCTTCATGAACTAAAAGTGGCTCTCGGATCAAACGTTTTCTGCATATATCACTTGAGATCACCAGTTTATGATATTGAGATCTGCGCTAACTTCGCTATCTTGTATTTAATGGTGCCGTGTAAGCTTTGCAGTAGCTGCCCCTCTTGAAAACTCCGTCGGTCGGGGCTTTGGGAAGTAAGAGCCGTTTAACCTTGGTGCTGTTACACCCCTTGTGTTCCGCGATAGCAAACGGCTAGGTTGGCAACTGTTCATCATCTCCCAAACCCTGCGAGAAAGCGCCAAAACCGAACACCCCACTCATATTCTGAGTCAACAACTTTCCGTATCAAGCTCTATCGGCTTGACGGTTTGTCAGGGGTATAGGTCAGGCACCGATTTCAGGACGAAGAGGTGGTGAGCTGAATGCAGATTCTTCCACAAACCGGTTAAACGAAGGAGAAGCACCCATGTCGACAGCAACGACTCCGAGCAAGCTGGATCAGGTCCTCGATCTGTCCACCACCACCGCCAAGGGCGAGCACGGGGGAGCGCCGAGCAAGAAGGTGACGGCCACCGCCACCCTCAACGTCTCGAGCACCACGGGCACCAAGACGGTCAATGACGGCGCCGAGGCCTCGGTTACGCTGGGCACCAGCCACAGCGAGACCGACACGGCCGCGCCCGCCGGCAAGTCCACCAAGTAACCCGGTATCGACCAGCGGCGCAAGCCGGCTGAGAGACCAGGTCGCACGCTGATTCAGGAGCGAAGGCATCGGCTCTTGGATTAGCGTCTCAGGCGCGCGAGCGTTTGAGAGACAACAGCCGGCTGGAACCTCGCCTTTCGGGTTCTGGTCGGCACCTATGGGGGTGACAGGCAACCGCGGGTTCGATTCCCGACATCCCCTTCTACTCCATCCAACCCGGTGGAGAAGTTGTTTTGTGTTGAACCAAACGTTTCAGCTCAAGAAAGCGAGGTAACTACCATGGCGAAGAAAGCGACCCCCGCCCCGAATCCGAGGCTCGACCAGGTTCTCGGTCTGGCGACCGACACGGCCAAGGGCGAACACGGCGGCGCCGAGAGCAAGAAGGTGACCGCTGCCGCGACCCTCAACGTGACGAGCGTCGAGGGCACCAAGACCACCACCGACGGTGTCGAGGCCGCCGTCACGCTGGGCACCAGCCACAGCGAGACCGACACGGCCGCGACGTCGTAAGCGCCTCACGGCGCCGGCGCTCCTGAGCGAAGGCTTCGGCTCAGGAGCGACCGCCCGGCGGCTGACAAGCTGACGGGACCACCAACGGAACTCCGCCTTTGAGGTCCGTAAGCTCGCAAGAGCATCCCAGAGGGTTGACGCCGATTGACAAAATCGGGAAATCCCTCGTAAAGCCCCCGGGAAACAGTGGGGACCAAGCACTCATCCAATTCATCGCCAGGCGGCGCCATCACATCCCAAAACATCATTGATTCATAGGGGATTTGCTGATGCGCCGCCTGGCATTCATACATTCCGGATGCTTCTACCCGAAGCAGGCGACATCAGCCGAACGGTTGGTGTCCCCTGCCCCGGGCAGTAGTAACTGTCCGGTTTCCCGCCGCGAGGGTGTTCTGCCCTTGCACCCTTCCCACCTCCAACGGCCAGCAACTGGACTCCGGTCCAGTTGCTGGTTCCCGCCTTACTTTCGTTGGAGGATTTGCTGCTTTTCTCGCTCTATTTAGAGCTACGATCTGAGACAGTACGATAAGCCCTCGGGACTCGGCTGCAAAGAACTTTATCGTCACAAAACCATCATCTTCATTTGGCATAATGAACCTAAAGACGAACGCAAGACGTCTTTCTCAGCAGTGGTGGTTGAAACGAGCCACCACTGTTTTCATTTGATGAACGGGCCGCATCGCTCTCATCCATCTATTGGTCTGCGAGTTCCCACATAGCCTAGTAGAACAGCTGCCGAAAATCGAGAGGCGAAACAGCAAAGAGCGGCTTGGACACATTGGCTCCAACAACCACTCTTCGAAATTTCGCCTCCCGGATAGACCGATTACTGCCTGCAGATTACTTCTTGGCGGTCGGATCGTCACGCTTGATGCGAGGATTGTCGCGCAAGGGGCTGGTGCGTTTCTCCTCTTTCCGGATCCACAGGTAGATGAGACCGGCAGCCAGAATGAAGATCAACAACCAGGGCTGCTCGACAATCGCCTTGAGCAAGCCGAAGAAGAATCCCAGAATCATGACGCAGATGAACGCCAGGATAATCGCGATTCCGAATTCATCACCACCACGAGGCATGATCACTCTCCTTTTTGGTTTGCCAGCTTGAGGGCACTTGGGTTGAACACCAGAGCCCGCGCCGATCTCGGCAGTCATGATGACCACTTCGACCGGCGCGGGCCTGGACCATTAAGACCAGGCGCTAAGCCTGGATATCCGAGAGAACGCAGCCACCTTTGCCGTCCAGCTTCAGTTCCTTCTTGTGGTACTGACGCAGGCTGGTGCGGTGACCGACGCTGACGTAGGCGATGCCGCTTTGGCGCAGAATCTCGTAGAGATGTGCTTCGTTAGGCTCGTCCAGAGCACTGGAAGCCTCATCGAGAATAGCGAACTTCGGCATCTTCAGAAGCAGGCGAGCAAATGCAAGACGTTGACGCTCACCCGGGGAGAGACGATCCTTCCACGGAAGAACCGCGTCAAGCCCATTCTTGCCGCCCTGCTCGATGCCTTCCTTGTTGAACTTCTCGATCAAGCCGCCCAGATTCACGGTCTGCAGGACCCTGGCAAGATCCTCATCAGTTGCGGTGGAGTGGGCATCAGGATAGAGAAGCTGCCAGCGCAAACTGCCCAGAGGCAGATATGGCATCTGGGGCAGGAAGAGCATTTGATGATGGTCAGGCGTAATCACCTTGCCGTCACCGGCATGCCAGAGTCCGGCGATGACACGGAGAATCGAGCTCTTGCCTGAGCCGGACGGACCGACAATCAGCAAGTTCTCGGCGTTGCGAACGGCAGCGTTGATGTGCTCGGCAAGCAGGCGCTCGTAACCGGGCGTCAACATGCGCACATCCTGCACTTCGATGTGATCGCCGCGCTCGAAAGCGATGCGTGGACGATCCTTGCTGGGCGTCGGCTCTTTGGCGTTCAGCTCATCGTTGAAGCCGGACAGACGATTGACGTTGGCGGCGAATCCAGAGAATGTCTGGAACTGCGCGACGAACAAGCTCAGTGCAGCGAGAAGCTGACTGAAAGCCGAATTCGCCTGCATGATATCGCCGAACGTGATCTTGCTGCCCGGGGCGAGATAGAGCGGAACCAGCACAATCAGCGGCAGAGCGACGACCATGTAGTCAAAGCCCTGCGTGAAGAAGCCGAGATTTCTCTGCCAGCGAATCACGAAGTTGTAGTTCTTCACCACTTCGCCGAAACGCGCTTTCAAGCTCTTCGCTTCCATCGCCTCGCCTTCGTAGAAAGCGATCGCCTCGGCGTTCTCTCGAACGCTTACTGCCTGATAGCGGAAGTTCGCCTCGAAAGCCTCTTGCTTGTAGTTCAAGCCGATCAGGCGTTTGCCGAAGAAGATGGTGATCACGGTTCCGAATGTGGCGTAGCCGACCACTGCATAGCTCAGTGAGTGCGAGATGGACCACAGCACGGTCGTAAAGGACAGCACCGTAATCACGGAGTCGAGCACGATGAGCAGGAACGAGAGAGCTCCTTGCGTGAAGAGCTTCACGTCTTCCGACACACGTTGGTCGGGGTTCTCGACCGCCTGGTTTTGAGAGATGGCGTAATACTTGCGATTGGCAAGATAGCGGTCGAGGATGTCGCGCGTGAACCAATCTCGCCACGCGATCCCGAGCCGATCGCGAACGTAGCGGTAATAGATCACGATCGGAATGCCCAGGATGAAAACCGAGCACAGAATCCAGAGCGACTGCCAGATAAGGGGACCATTCTTGACCTGCAAGGCGTTGAACATGTTGCGGTTCAAGTAGGTGAGCAGGACGTTAAGCCCATTCACCGAGAGAAGCAACGTGGTCAAGATGCCGAGCAACCGCCAACCTTGGTCCATCCACTTGCGGGTGAGGAACAGGTAGGCGGCGGGAATGGCGAGTGAGCTGAGCGTGAAGATAACGACTCCAAGCCATTTGTGTGCAGCAATGGCGGCTGCAGGCAAATGATTTGCGACGAAACCCGGCCAGAGATCCGTAACCGCTTCGCCGAAGGCGATGTTGAATGCGGCGTACAGACCCCACGCTCCGCTTAGCATGAGAACCAGGTATCCGGCGAGAAACCATTTCTGGTTCTTACCCGAGGACACCCAATATGGCTTGGTCATCGCGAAAACGCGCTTGATCAGAGGCCAATTGAACTTGTTTAGCTGATGATCGTTCATCGAAAACCTCTATTTCTCCGGTTTTGACCGGATGACTTCTTTTTTGTTCAGAGACGAGATGGGCGCGACCACTGCCGGAATAAACGAGCCGAAAAGCACTCGCCGGGCGAATCGCGACAAAACAACAGGCGCACTGAAGACCGCATGGAGAACGGCGCTGCTGCACTGCAACGCATTGCTGCAACGCTCTAGAACCGCGATGCGGCTAGAACCTGAGGGGGGCTAGGTCATGTTCTTTGCTTGGGGCTTCTTTGCGTTTTGACAGAAAAAAACGAAATTACACTCTTAAGCTAGCCAGGAGCTGATGAGGTTAGAAAGCACTGTTGAGCAATCAAGGACTTATATGTACTTAACTTCTGGCGCACCAGCTCCGCTAATGATGCTCGCTGGGCCATCAAAAGAACCTTTCGGCGCTTGTTTTCGGGCGAACTTCAATGCTTAAGGCTATCGCAAGCTCACGCAGGTAGCATTTTATTTTGTGTGAGAACGGCGGCGCGGCTGTGGCGAAGCACAGGTTGACAGTGGCAAGGCACGGTTTGTGGCGAAGCATAGGCTCTGGCGAAGAAAACGGCTTGCCCATTTCCTGAAATCAATATTGCCGGCGAGTGCCATCACCTACGATACCATTGCGAACCGGCATCAAGATGCTGATCCCGGGCATCTAAAGCTGCCAATGAGCAGCAGGACGGGATTTACAAGACTGCGCATCACCGGCGCACCTGAGTTTGCAGCCTGCATTGTCTGAGCAGCTTCGCTAGATATAAATCAATCGAGGCGGTGGCCACAAGAGCAACACTTGAGAACCAAAGAGATCAAGTGCTTCCTAATGAACCTAGATGAGCATTTCGATGCTGCCTGAGGCGACCGTTTTCAAGCGCTGCTTTTTGTGTGATTCGCTCTAGAGCATGGCAAAGTTTTCAATTTTGATGCCTCAAAGTTCTGTTGAATTGAGGGGACTCTAGTTGTAGCTTTTGAGTGCTTTCTCCCATCTCACCTGAACACTGGCTCACTGCCTCAGGCAAATCATTCCTCCAGCTCATCCTCATACCCAGGCAGACTACGTCTGTCGGGGTTCACTGCGACTCGCGAAAGGTCTTCAGGACTCGTACCCGAGACGCCAACCACAGGATTCCGACTATGAGCAACACTCAGAGACACACTTGTCCTGCCGTTCGTACTGCCATGTTTCCACATGACATGAACGGCTCGGGCAGGATTTTCGGCGGTGTCATTCTCAGTCACATCGACATCGCCGGGTGGGCTACTTGCCGCAAGGTTTGCAGCCACCGGTTCGTGACAGTTTTCTTCAAATCGGTCGAGTTCAAGAAGCCCGTTTTTGTCAACGACATCCTGACGTGCTGGGCGGAGGTGACAAAGATTGGTCGCACATCCGTTTCCACCCACATCTGGGTCGAGGTTGAGCGCGACGGGCAGTTCATTCCGGTCACCGAAGGTGAAGCCATCTACGTTGCCGTCGATGACGACGACAAACCGCTTGTCGTCGAGACCGCACTTACCGAGTACGGCAAGTCCTTGCTCCGCAAGCAGCGTCGCGCCGAGGCGAAAGCCAAAGCACAGGCAGCCAGGGCAGGACAGCCGAGCGACGACGGAGAGAAGGGCAGCGACGGCGCCACCACCGGCGATGCGCAGGCAAGCGGCTCAGCTTCTGGTGTTCACCCCGAGCGTGATACCGATGGCTCCGGCGCTGCAACGGTGAAAACCAGCGGCTCTTCCCGAAAGGCGAAGAGGCGTCGGCAGAAGGGTTCGTGCGACTGCTAAGCAGTTCGGGAATCTGGAGAAGCTGTGGCGGATAGCGAACTGCGCTGTCCGTCACAGTTTCCTCCGCCGCTTATTGCCGTCGTGGCTGTTAGGAACCTGTGCATTCGAAGCATGCTGTCTCAAATTGTCCCGCCGGCGTCGAAATCCCGAGCAGGAGTTTCCATCAGCAGTCTACCTTTTCGGGGGAACCCCACACCATTCTAACCATTACGTCGGTTCTTAAGGCATATAGTAGGAATAAAATCGAAAAAAACAGGAGGGCGAGCATAAATCAGCTATGCTCGCCCCCCTGCACTCGTAACCTGACGGTTTGCCCGGTGAGGCAAGACCGTTCAGGCCGCCGTCAGT
>JAJPJO010000226.1 GCA_021324135.1 Pseudomonadota bacterium | reverse complement strand
CGAGCATGAGGTAACACCACCCCTGGTGCGGCCAGGCAATTTCGAGACCTCACCACAGACGGTGCCACCCGATGATTTCAACGGTCCCTCACCACAAACGGGGCCATCAGATCGCGATGGTGAACCTTCACCTGTAGAGCCTTCAAAGATTGAACCGTCACCGCATTTACTGCCGGTCAATAATGTTCGAGAACCAGCCGCTCCCTCGTCGCGGGAGGGCGGGCAAGATAAGCATGATCAGCCTGTGCGTCCTCCAACCGCTGCCAATGGGAGTTTCAAAGTCGGACTTCTGAATGACATGGACCAGATCCCGGCGACCGGGCAACTGCCACCGGCGGATCAGGGCAAAATCTTTCTGGGGCAAAACGATGTTCAGTCCGTTCAAATCGGTATTCATGCCAATGAAAACTCGCCGCTTTCCAACGTCAATGTCGCCGTTTCGGACTTGATTGGCGCAAACGGAGCCAGGATCGATGCCAAAAATATGCAGCTCTTCCGAGAGCATTATGTCAACGTGACAAAGTCGAGCAATGCCTGGCAAAAAGCCAATCCTGCCAATCCAGCCGGTCCAACGGGTTTGTATGCCGATGGATTGATTCCATTTATCGATCCTGCTACCGGTAAGCCCGGCGCCAATGCTCGGGCGGGTCTGGAAGGCAATCACTTCAATGTCGCTGCTGGACAAAATCAACCGATCTGGCTTGATGTGAAAGTGCCGAAAGGAACTCCGGCTGTCGACTACAAAGCGACAATCACCATCGAGAGTGACCAGGGCGCGGTGCAGGTTCCGCTCAATGTGCATGTGTGGGATTTTGAAGTTCCAACCCGACCCAGCCTGACGACATCTTTCAATGCCATCGGTACAAACGATGCCGCTGTGCAAAAGGTTCTTTTGGACAACAAAATATCTCCAGCGGCTGCCGATCCTGCTGCTGAGCAGGAAAATATCGGTTCCGGTCTGACATCAACCAGCCTTGGCTTTTACAGCGGTGCCGATTATGGGAACCCCCGCATGGGCGGTGCTCCGAGCGTAGCTGCAATTGAGGCACGCAAACATGCCGTCAATCCTGGCAATGATCCCCGGCTCCAGCTCTACGATTATTCGGCTGACGAGATAGGCGGTCATCCAGAGCTTTTCCCACAGATCAAACAATGGGCACAAAATCTGCATGCCGCAGGAGTCGACAACCTGATAACCATGGCACCGGATCCGGCACTACTCAATGACGGAACCAGCAGCGGCAGACCGGCGGTCGATATCTTCTCGATGCTGCCGGTGCAATTTGACAAGACCAGCCCCGTCGTGATGAGGCAGTTCGAGAAGTCCGGCGCCAAGATGTGGTCTTACAATACGCTCGTGCAGGACGATTACTCACCGAAATGGGAAATTGATTTCTCGCCGATCAACGAGAGACAGCAGGCTGGATTCATCAGCCAGAGCAATGGACTGACAGGCTTGCTCGGCTGGAGCGTAACCCAGTGGTCAAACGATCCTTGGAATAATCCCTATAAAAATTTCCAGGCGGGCGAAGGAGCGCTGGTTCTGCCTGGACAGGCTGCTGGTTTACAAAGCGATGCTCCCACGATTCGCTTGAAGGCGTTGAGAGACGGAGTTGACGATTATGAGTATGTCGAGATTTTGAAGAAGTTGGGAGACGGTGCGTTTGCCGAACAAGTATCTCGCAGCGTCGGTGCTAATTTTCGAGATTGGTCGAGAGATCCGGCTGCTGTCGAGAAGGCTCATGAGCTCTTGGGTGAAGAGATTGAGAGGAAACTCTCGAAATCGCAATCAAGCTAGTTCGCGTCCTTTCTCTTGTCACCGTCTATGGTGGCAAGCCGTGCTTGCGCCTGTTTGAACCCTTGCTTGGCGGCAAGCCTGTACCATTTGATTGCCTCAGCCATGTTTTGTTTAACGCCCCAACCCTTCTCATACATGACAGCGGTATTGAACTGTGCGTTTGCATAACCGAGTTCAGCCGATTTGGTGAAATAAATCGCTGCCCGAGCATTGTCTTCTTGAACGCCTCGCCCCGATTTGTACATGCAGCCTAGATTGTAGAAGCCCAGCGGCTCTCCTTTTTCGGCCGCGGCAAAAAAACATCTCAACGCCTCGCCGTAATTTTGTTTGACTACCTTTCCGTCACGATAGAAAACGCCAAGGGCATTGATAGCCTGTGCGTTTCCTTTCTTAGCGGCAATGGAAAACCATCGGTACGCTTCACTGGCATTCTTCGCTACGCCCTCGCCATCGCAATACATGAAGCCTATGCTGCATTCACCGCTTGAGTCGCCGTTCTCCGCCGTTTTTTTGAACCATTTCAGAGCCTCCGAAGTACTCCTGGGCAATCCCTGTCCGCGCAAATAGAGTACTCCGAGATTGTGTTGAGCTCCCGTGTGCCCACGTTCGGCCGCCTTTCTGAACCATCTCGCCGCTTCACTGTAGTCCTGGCGCACTCCTCTGCCGGCGAAATAACAGACCCCGACTTCATTTATGGCATTAACCCAACCTTTGTCGGCGGCAAGAAGATACAACTTGAGAGCTTCATTGTAATCTTGAGGTACGCCTTTACCATCTCGATAATAAATGCCGAGATTGTATTGTGCTGTCGGCTGTCCTCGATCGGCGCCCTCACGGTACCATCTGGCGGATTCCTTATAATCCTTCGCTACACCCTCACCGGTACCGTATATAACACCAAGTTGATTGTCGGCCCGCGCATCTCCCTGCTTCGCTGCTTGCTTAAACCAATAAATGGCCGATTGAAGATCTCGAGGGGTGCCCTGCCCCTTTCTGTACATCTCGGCTAAACGAGTCTGGGCATCGAAATCTCCCTGCAAGGCAGCCAGTTCCATCTCTTTGAAGCCCATAGTTGCATACTTGCTGCCATCCACAGCCCCAGGATGTTCAGGGTGTTCCCCTGGAGTAAGCGCCCGATCGCCTGGCAGTGCGTTGTATTGAAAGGACGGTAAATCGCTTGCTCTGACAGTTTTTTTTGCCGGCTTGAGCTTCGCCACGCTCTTTTGAGCGCTGAGGAAAGGAAGCTGACTGCTCTGAATTACCTTAAGGAGTGCCATGCCGGACAAGACCAGAACAACAGCGCCCGCGACCAACATGCGTTTGTCCCTCGGGCGGGGCGTTCGCTGCGCAATCGTATAGGTGGCGCCTTGCAAATAGTCGGAAGAATGCATGGCCTGAAGGATGCTGGCGACTGACTGAAAGCGTTTGTCCGGATCCTTCTTCAAGCACTTCATTACAATGCGATCGAGAAGCGGCGATGGCATACCTGATACCACAGATGGTTTAGGCGGAGTCTCCGAGACATGCTTGCCTAACAGAGCAAGAGTGCTCTCGGCGCGGAACGGCGGTCGGCCTGCAATTGCCTCGAATATCAAACAGCCGAGTGAATAAATTTCCGATCGGGCGTCGAATTCCTTGCCGTTTATAACCTCAGGCGGCATATAGGACGGCGTGCCTACAATTGTCCGTCCTTGAACTATGGTAGGCTCTTGGGTTTGCTGTTTTATTTTTGCAACCCCAAAATCAATCAATTTTACCGTGCAGTCTTGCAGACCTTCGCCTCGCTGATTGACGAGAATGACGTTTGAAGGCTTGAGATCACGGTGAAAAACGCCTCTGGCATGTGCATGGTCGAGCGCCTGGCAAACTTGAGAAAAAAGCCGCGAAGCATCCGCTTCTTTCATCGGACCATTGGCGGCAAGATATTCTTGGAGCGTCATACCGGGAGCATATTGCAGCACCATATATGGTGCGCCGCTTTCCGTCGGACCAAAGTCGAGAATTTTTACGATGTTTGGATGATCCAGTTTGGAGCTGATCCTGGCCTCCTGCTGGAATGACAGCAATTGTTCCTCATTAAGCACGTGCAAAAATTTCACCGCCACACTTGTGCCGATCAATCGATCGCGGCAAAGATACACGGTTCCGCAAGCCCCTCTCCCCAATTGACTTTGCGGGCTGTAACGCTTGACGGGAAAATCACTCGGCACAAGAGCAAGTTCTTGCTCCGTCACTTCCATGTCCGCTGCATCGCATTCGGCAGAGTCCGGGTTCGGCGCCATCTGAGAGTCAATCGACTGCTGATTCTCGAAGAGAGACTTTAATAGTGCCTCACTCTCCTGGCAAATCTTTGGCTCTGCGCAAGAACATCTTATTGGGCTGAAAATCCATTGCGTAAAGCTACCCGGCCTCGTATCGGTAATTTGCTTTCCGCATGTCAGGCAGATCTTAGGTGCCGCGATCTGCTCTTCAGCCAGGCTCTGGCACCTGCACACGCTAATCCACTGCGTTAAGGAGCCACTCCTGGTGAGAGGTTTCGGTTTTAAGCAGATTGAGCATTTGTCCTGGTGACTCGACATTTTTCTCGAGCTGGAGATTGGTTTCACTGATAGGCATTATGCCCAACAGATACTGTTGGGCATCACAATGCGTCGGCTGTCACTGAAAACGTCCGAATCTGCCGAACCTCGCTCTCGCTTCGCGATCCGGAGCTCCGCAGACTGACTGCGAGGGTTGGATTTGAACAAGACGGCGCCGTCTGAAGGGATGAACATCACTAAAGCACTTTGTGTCGGCAGGAGCTGCTTGACAGCTTGTGAATAAGTGCTTGGGAATTCTAATTCAACTTACCTGACGGACCGACATCATATGTAGTGTCGATACCAGATACGGTGATGATTCATCGTCGCGAATTCAGGCACACTAAAACTTGTTAACTTTATTCCTGTGTTATTTTTAATACAATTGCAATTGCTCTTGTCCGGACCCGTTCCCTCGAGGTGAGCAGCGCTCAGTCGACCATGAATATTGGCTCATTCATAACCTCGAATTTCATCATGATCGTGCTGGTGTCAATTGCCTGCTCGTTGACGCTCATGATCGTGATTCGCAAGAGCTTCGACGCCGAGAATCTGCGCCACAACCACGATGTTTTCGACCCGCTGCTGCAGGTGATGGGCACGCTCTTCGCCATCCTTCTCGGATTCATGGTGTCAAACGCCATGAATAGATACGATCAGGCGACACTAAACGTGCAACAAGAAGCCGACGCGGTCGGCGACGTCTTCCAGCTTTCCCTCGGTTATTCGAAGCCGAATTCGATTGCTCGTGATTGCCTTAGCTACTGCACGATTGTCGCTGGTGAAGGCTGGTATGACCTTGGAAAGCGCAAGATGAACGTGCACGCGAACCGAGCATACGCGCAACTTTGGAAGGACGTTTTGAAATATGTGCCTGCCGACCAACGCGAAGCTGACCTTCATCAGGACATGGTCGAGTCCATGGTTAAGCTTGGTGATGCCAGCAGAGTTCGCGCTATGCAGATGAGCTTGCAGCTGCCCCCGGTATTATGGGCGGTGGTATTGATCGGGGCGATCACTACCGGAGTCCTGGTCCATTTTTTCGGAATCAGGCATATGAGCTGGCAGATATTCACCAACTTCCTGGTGACTCTTATCTTGTTGCTGAACGTTTTTCTCCTGGCTTGCTATGACGATCCATTCTCAGGCTTGATTGCCATCAGGGCCACTCCTTTTGAAGTAGTGCGTGACGACATCGAAAGTTCTCTGGATGAGCGTTCGACTGAGCCGTAATTCAGGCAGCTCAATTCAGCCGTGATTGCCAGATTACTTGTGCTCTTGAACGAGCGCAACCAGTGTGCGTGCGATTTTCTCAGGGGGCAAGACATATGTTGCCCCACCAAGCTTAATTGCCTCACCGGGCATGCCGTGAACGACCGAGCTGGACTCGTCTTGAGCAATCGTTATCGCTCCTCGATCTTTGAGTATCTTCAGCTCCGGGGCGCCGTCTTTGCCCATGCCCGTGAGAAGGACGCCTATGGCTGCCGGACCGAGGAGATCGGCAACCGATGTGAATAAGTAGGAAACAGCCGGACGCAATCCATTCATTGGCTCGGCATGGCTGAGAAAAGCCCTGTTGCCCTCGGCCACTCCAAGATGAACGCCATCAGGCGCCATATAACCTCGGCCCGGCAAAAGCGCCTCACCATGCTTGGCCATCGAGATGGGAACCGCTGAGTGCTGGTTTAACCACTCGACTAAACCGTCTACAAATCCCGGGGCAATATGCTGCACTATCAGCAGTGGCACACTGAAATCATTTGGCAGACCTTTTAAAATTGTTGAGAGCACAATCGGGCCGCCGGTGGAAGCGCCGATAGCCACAAGTTGGATTCCGCTTAATCGAACCGGGAGGACATCATTAGATTGCACCTCTGTCTTGACGGTTCGATTTCTCGGCCATCGCCTGACCACATGCACTTGGGACATGGATTTAATCGCCTGAATTAACTGGTTGGCGGTGACAACATGGTCCGGGTGACCGATTACTTTAGGCTTGTCCAGAATAGTGACGGCGCCGGCCTCCATCGCGCCGAACGAGCTGGACACGCTGTCAGGATCGCAGCTCCCGGTGACGATAATGATGGGCACGGGCTTGGTCTCCATGATCTGGCGGGTGGCATCCAGACCATCCATGCCCGGCATTGACATGTCCATCAAGATTATGTCCGGCTTTTGATGCTCGATGAAAGCCAGCGCCTCTTTGCCGCTACCGGCGGTGCCGACGACCTCAATCTGCGGATCCTGCGCCAATATGCTTCGAATGCATTCGCGAGCTATGGCTGAGTCGTCTACGATTAGAACCTTGATCACGAGTGCTCCTTCTGCGTTCTCACCGTTCAAATAAGCTTTTGAATGACTTCAAGCAAATTGCTTTGATCGAAACTGCTTTTGACTATGTAAGCGTTCGCTCCGACGTCAATGCCGCGCTCGCGGTCTTCCCTCGATGCCAGTGCCGTGAGAAGCACGACAGGCATGCTGCTAAGCTTCGGCTCACTCCTTATTTTAGCGGTCAAATCGAAGCCGTTCATTCTGGGCATATCCACATCGCAAACCATCAGATCGAACCTGCCGCTCTTCAGCTCCGTCCAACCATCGACGCCGTCGACAGCGGTTTTTACATTATATCCAGCCAATTCCAGGATGTCCCTGATCAGAGTCCTTGCTGTTATAGAGTCATCGCAAACCAAAATCGAATGGTTGGCCGCCGCCACCTGCTCGGCTGTAGCAGCAATCCTTCTCGCGCTTCTGGTCTCAATTGCCGAGAGAATAAGATCCTGGGCATTGAGCACCGGCACGACCTTGCCTGAGCCAAGAATGGCTGCGGCAGCAACATTTCGGACGCGGACCAGCGGCGGCTTCAGGCTCTTGACCAACACTTCTTGCACGGCAAGCACTTCATTGACACTAAAAGCAATCTGCTTTTGATTGGCGCAGACTACCACAGCCTGCATGAATAGCTCTTTTTCAGGCGTTCTTGCTTTCTTGCTCAACTCGAGAACATCGGCAAGATCAACAAGGGCAGCCGGACGTGCGCGAAAGGTCACGGTTTCGCGATTCTCGACTGTTTTCACATCTTCTGGTTTGAAACGGATGACGCTCTCGACGTTCGAAATCGGGATTATGAATTGCTGGCCTGAAACGGCCACGATCAAGCCGCGAAACGTGGAGAGCGCCACCGGCAAGAACAAATGAAAGGAAGTACCTGCTCCGGGTTTAGACTCTACAGTTATCTTTCCGTTGAGCTCTTCCACCTTTTCGCGAACGATCGCAAGACCAAGACCTCTACCGGAAATTTCAGTGATGATTGGGCTGGTTGAGAGTGACGAGCGGAATATGAGGGCCAGCGCCGATTGCTCATCGAGAGCGTCGACTTCCTCCTGGCTGCACACTCCGGCTTTGATGGCCGCTTGTTTGACCTGGCCTGCATCGATACCGGCCCCGTCATCACTGATGGTGAGCTCCACCATGCTCCCTTCCTCGCGTGAAAAGGAAACGGTGACTCGCCCTTTGCGTGGCTTGCCATTCTTGGCTCGAGTTTCGGGATCTTCAATACCGTGATCGATGCAATTGCGAACCAGATGAATGAGCGGTGCTTTGATTTCTTCCAGTATGCGCTTGTCGAGGTCGATTTCCATTCCCTGTAAAATCAGCTCCACTTCCTTCCCTTGCGCCCGACTCAGGTCTCGGGTGAGCTTGGGAATGATCTCGAGCAATGTAGAAGAGGGAAGCATAAGCAGCTCTTTAGCGTCTTCCAAAAGGTTGTCGGTGGAGACCGCTATAACACGTGCATCGTGTGCGGCTGCCTTCCTCAGTGCTGAGAGCGTGCTTTGCATCGATCTGAGACAGGTGTGGCTCCAGTCCAGGAAGTCCAGGAGCTTGACGGAGGAAGCGTCTTCCTGCTCATCCACTCTGTGGCGCCACGATCTGATCTCCGGCCCGATTTTCGACCACTCTTTCTCCCACAAATCGGCTTTATCGATCAGGGCATTGATTTCGGTCAATCGCTGAAAGGCAAAGAGCTTATGCGATAGCATCTCTTCGGATTGACGAAACAAACGATCGAGCTTGGCGGCGGAAATTCTCAAAGATTCTGAATGACTCAATTTGCCCGGCATTTGAAGGGCCGGGACCTCAGAAGGCTTCTGCCCTGCTGGAGCCGGCTTTTCAGGCGGTTCGCTGTCACCGTCAGTGGTGCCGAGCAGATTGGCAAGATGCCTGATTACCAGAGAGACTTGTTTCTCATGAGCCGTGCTTTCTCTCCACTGTTCGGAAGCCAGCATGGCGCCCAGCAAATCGACACCCTGATGAAGTGCATCGAGGATGAACTGAGACAATTGTTTCTCTTGCCGTTTCAGGGATGAAAGGACGCTCTCCATGTGTTGGCAAACCGATTCAAAATGAATCAGATTCACCATGCGTGATGCACCCTTTAAGCTGTGCGCTTCACGTAAGGCTTGCTCAATAGCAGCTGTGGCGTTGGCTTCCGTTTGCGCGTTTTCCAGATCGATCAGGAGGGTTGATATGGCGCTGATGTGCTCTTCGGCTTCACTTCGAAATGCCGTAAGCAATCTCTTTAGCGTTTCGTCTTCCATCGAGCCCATGTAAGCACAGCTCCTAAAGCCAAAATAAAGCCCGCCTTCAGACTTTATACTTTTCGACGAGTTCTTTCAGTTGGTGCCCGAGCTCTGTCAGTGAGCGCGCCGATCCTTCGATTTGTTTGAAGGTGGATGCATTCTGTCCGGCAGCTTGCTTGATGTCTCCCATAGCAAGCGCCACCTGATCCATTCCGGCAAGTTGCTCTTGACTGGAGGCGGCAATCTGCAGAGCTGCTTGCGCGGATTCTGAAACGCTCTGGGCCAGTGCAAGGATAGCATCGCCTGCTTGCGACGACAGGGCGACTTCCGACTCCACCGCCTTTGTGCCCTGCTCGGTAGCCATAGCGGCAGCACTTGTGGAGAGCTGCACGTCGTGCAGAATGCTGCGCACGCGAGAGGTAGCCTGGCGCGATTGCTCAGCCAGGCTCTTCACTTCCTGCGCCACCACGGCAAAACCTTTGCCGTGATCGCCGGCCTTTGCCGCCTCGATAGCGGCATTGACTGCCAATAGATTGGATTGCTGGGACAGATCATCGACGGTGGCAATAATTTCTCCTATCGCCGCGTTTTGCTCGCTGAGACGGACCATGCTCTCGGCTATCGATTCCATCTGATCGTGGATGCGGGTCATACCCTGCACGACATGCTCGGTTGCGCTCTTGCCCTGCTGAGAGATCTGCACGGCTCGCTGAGCGGTAGCGGAAACGTCTCTGGCCTTTTGACTGGATAAATGCGCCGTTTGCTTCACTTCCTCAACCGTAGTAGTCGTCTCGGCTACAGCCGTAGCTGTCTCACCGGCACTGGCTGCGGCTTGAGAGGTGGACGCTTGAATTTGAGAGACAGCGCTGCTGAGGACATTCACAGCTTCAACAATTTTGGTCGTTGACTGGCGCAGCGCGCTTACCATTGTCGCCAGCGCGTTGCCCAGGAGATCTGCCTTGGACTGGGGTTGGACCTTGACCGTGAGATTGCCGGCCGCGATCTCG
>JAJPJO010000488.1 GCA_021324135.1 Pseudomonadota bacterium | reverse complement strand
CCCTCGAGTCCATAACCAAAAGCGCTGCCGATAAGGCTTCCCTCAAAGCGGATGCAATCACTTTACGAACGGCTTAAGCAAAGCATTCTTCAGGTCGCAGCCCAAATAGTGGCCACACTCAGACCGCGCCCAAGTGGTACAGAGCTGAGCATGTCCGATTTGTTTTCGAGCGAATCAGCATCAAAGGCCGTCTCCGACCCTGATACTGCCGATGAAGCACAAACTGATCGGAGCGCTGGCAAGCAAAGCGACAAGTGACCGCCAGAGCAATTATTAACGGATCATTGCAAGTTGCTTCAGTTGTAACGAAATCTATCTAAGGTCATGCCTTTTTTTCGGGGCTTGAAACCCGCTTGCTGCAAGTCTTTATCTTCGAGCTCCTGAAAAATCAGAGAAATCTAATTAGCCATTAAATACACGTTAACCACAGAATCGGCTAGGACAGCGGGTTTCCGGATTTATTAACGGAAGTGGTCCCGGCTGCCGTGGAGACCAATATCACTATTACACTATGGTGTTTCTGATGCGGAGCTGGTTTACACGGATATGTCCAAAGCACATGCCTCAATAAGCGACTTTTTTAACGTGCAGAAGGGCGAGCGGCTCAAGACATTTCTGCTCTTTTTGTGGCTCTTTCTTTTCATTTGCGTTTACTACGTCCTGCGCCCGATTCGACGCGGAATGGTTCTGGACGGCCTGGGAAACGACAATATGCCCTGGGTATATATGGGCACGGCATTGATCACCGGTGTGGTCGTCTGGCTTTATTCGAAATTCGCTTATCTGCCCAGAAAGAAGTTGATCGGCTCGATCTATGGAATTTTCCTGGTCAATCTACTTATGTGGTGGCAAGCATTCCAGTTCGACTCGGCAATTACATCCGGACTGTTCTGGATCTGGCTGGATGTATTCTCGATCATGGGCGTCACACTTTTTTGGATGTATGCCAACGATCTGTTCGACAGCAGCAGTGCTAAACGATTGTTCGGCATCGTCGCCGCCGGAGGCGGATTGGGAGCCGTTTTAGGCAGCTCAATCACGGCCGGGCTCGTGCAAACAGTGGGCACGACAAATATGTTATTGGTGGCCGCATTTCTGGTTGGCGTCACTCTGGCGATCTTCCTGTTCATCGAGAAGATGAACGAAGGTGCGCCCGTACGGGGAAGACGCAAGCCTGCTCAGGAGTTCGAGCGTCAGAAAGTTTCAAGCATGTCTGAGGCTTTGCGTTTGATTGCCGGCAACAAGTTCCTCTTATTTTTGATGTTGGTTGTATCGTTCGAGCGCATAACACCGGATTTGGTGCAGTTTCTCTACCATGAAGTTCTGCACAACATGGCTCACGGTCGCGATGCCATAGCCGCCCTTGATGCCAATCTCGAGCGCTGGCGCGGCGTGTGCGAATTCGGCATAGAACTATTCCTGGTGGCAGCCGTTTTGCGTAAATTAGGTTCCGGCCTCTGCCTCTCATCCTCGGCTCTGGCTATTCTGGGCTCGCTTTTGACCTTTGCGGTCTTTGGCAATCCCATGATTGTCATCGCCATCTTCCACAGCGATGAAGCCCTCAGGCACTCGTGGTTCAAAGCCGCCAAAGAGCTGACATATACCGTCACCAGCCGGGACGTGCTCTATACGGTCAAACCGGTCATCGAGATGTTCTGTTATCGCTTTTCCAGGGGCTTTGCCGGGGTGCTGATTCTCCTGGTCAATACGGTCTTTGGCCTGGGCACGCCTGGAATCATCGCCGTTGGAGCTGTTACGGCCACATTCTGGGCATACTGTGCCTTGAGGCTCAATGCTGAGTACAAACGACTGGATGCAGTAGCTCAAGAGGCGGAGAGCGCCGAAAAGCTGAGCAAACAAATCCCGATCGAGAAAAAAGAAGCGGTCGCAGTCGGCTGAGAATTTGCTCCTCAGTCCTGGTTGCTAAACCCTCTATTACTGCGGTCTTTACAAAAATCTGGATTTGTTGACTTTTTTATTAAAGTTGGATTCACGTCCAGCTTATTTGTCAAGATTGGTTTAGTCTGGAAATAGGAGAGCGTTGCAAGTCTGCCTCAGCAGATAGTTTTGCCATGGGTTTAATCATGAGTTTTGGAAATACACACGAAGAAATAGAAGACCTGTCCTTTTTCGATGACATCGAAAGAGCCGATTTCGCTCTTTATGATGATGAAGGCGATTGGTCGGGACAGCCAAAGGAATCAACCAAGCCCGAAAGCGGCTGGGTCTCCATGGAGGAAGATTCCACAAGCATTTACTTGCGCGAGATCGGCAGGCACAAGCTTCTCTCGGGCCGGGAAGAAATCGAGCTTTCACGAGCCATGAAAGCCGGCGATGAAATTGCCAGGCGGAGACTGGTGCAAGCCAACTTGCGCCTGGTCGTAAGCGTAGCGAAACGGTACAGAAATCGCGGTCTGCCATTTCAGGATCTGATTCAGGAAGGCAGCATCGGTTTGATGAAGGCAGCCGAGAAGTTCGATCCGGAGCGCGGATACAAATTCTCCACTTACGCCACCTGGTGGATAAGACAAACCATCACCAGAGCCATTCACGATAAGGCCCAGACGATCAGATTGCCTGTGCATGTTCAAGAACGGCTGGCTAAGATTCGCAAGGCCATAGGGCGATTGCGCGAGCAACTGCGCCGGCGACCAACCATTCCGGAAATCGCCGCAGAGGCGCAGCTGGAAGAGGCTCAGGTCTCTGCCTTGCTTAAATCAGAGGCAAAGCTGATCTCACTGGATAAAACGGTCGGCGAAGATGACGACACAGCCATTCTCGATCTGCTCGAGGATACCAGCCAGACTCCGCCTGAGGATAATGCCGAAGTGGCGATTCTGCAGAGGAAACTCGGCGAGGCGGTGGCGCGATTGAAGCCGCAGGAGAAAGATGTAATCGAGATGCGTTTCGGCCTGGGAAGCGGCATCGGTCGCTCGCTCGACTATTGCAGCCAAATCTTGAATGTCAGTAAAGAACGCGTCCGCCAGATTGAAAAGAAAGCGCTGACAAAATTGAGAAATGATCCGACTTTTTCAAACTTCAAGGATTTCTTGAACTGAGCTATAATCGAATTTTCAGGGGTCTTTCAGGTTGAGTCGGGCTTGTACAGCCCAATTCGGTCCAAACGAGTCGCATGACGGAAGAGCAAAAACCACAACCTGCAGACGACAGTTTTGTTTCACAGAAGTCGTCAGAGTCGGGCGTGCCATCTTCTGCAGGCGAGTCGATGGAAGAGGAATCTGTCAGCCAGATTGAAGCGACCATTGAAGGCGAAGTTTCAACTGACTCAGAAGTTTCAATCAAATCAGAGGCAATCGCATTGGAAAACGCCATTGATGTTGAGGTGGCAGTCGAATCTGAAATCCTGATCGAATCCAGCCTGGAGATTGAAAATCAATCTGCCGACTCCGAGATAAAGAGTAGATTGGCTGATGAAAATCCAGTCAAGAACGATCAGCAGAGGCAGACGAAAATCACGGTTGAGCAAGCCGTTCCCATCATGTATCGCGAGATTGAGCGGCAGCTAGTCAGCATCATTGGTGAGGAGCGGCATGAAGTTGCCAAAAATATTTTCAACGAACTGACTACGATGGGTAAATTCACCTATCAGTTTGCCGTGGATCTGATTGCGGAGTTAGTCTCCGAGCTGACCGGAGTGAAGTCGCTGAACGTCGTGCCGAAGGGGCCGCTCGAATGCGATGTCGTGATCAAGCGCAAGAGTGAGCTTGTCTTGAAGTTGAAGCACCCGATTGCACCCCTGGTAGAGCTGAATGCCTTGACCTTCGGCAAAGATCTGGAGTTCGGCGCTATAGTCGACAAAGCCAAGCAGGGTCTGCGAATGAACATAAGAAAAGGCCTGAGGCTGACCTTCGTTTTACCTATTCTGGGTGAGTATGTCGTCGATGTCCGCGGCAGCGGTTTGCTCAGCAGAAACGAAAAGAATCAATTGCTACTCTCGACGACTGTGAACCTGCCTGGCATCGATCAACCGATTACGATCTCCATACCACTTACCAAAGCGTTTGCGCAAAACAAGAAAGCCTGATTGGAGTGGTATTACATATGGTGCAACAATCGCCGGCTGCCCGGCAATTGTAAATCTTCTTGTACGAACCTCGTACGGGGAGGTCGATGTCAAGTGCTCGTCACGGACATGGACTAAAATGAACTGCAAAGTTAAAGGAATATCAAAATAACTCCAAAACTATTGATTGGATCTCATAATCGTCTTACGCTTGCCATCGGCTGGGCCCTATATATAGGTTGGGCTCGCCCGGCTACCATGGGAGGTCAGCGACATGAAGCCAGATATGAGCCAGCCTGGCGGCTCCGGGGCTCAACTTATCAAAGATAGAAGCGCTGATGATCAAACTGGACCAGCCGCCCAGGGTGTTGAGCAAAACGCTCTCAACGTTCCAGAGATGCAGGCGGTTATCAAGCGAGTAGGCGGCAAAGAGAACGCCTCCAGCAAGATCAGAAGATCAATCGTTTTTGTAATTCTGGCTGTTCTTCTGGTGGCTGGCTCGACGCTGGCATACCAGAATTATGTTTCCAAATCGTCCCCCTCGATTGCAGCCGGGGCAAAAGAACCACCGGTGGTGACGGTGACGACCGCACCAGCGGCGGTGCGTTCGGTCGAGGATACGGTGGCTGTAACAGGCAGCGTAACGGCCTGGGACCCGCTCAGTGTTGGTGCTGAAATCAGCGGTTTGCGCATCAATCAGGTCAATGTCGAGGAAGGTGATTCGGTAAAGAAAGGGCAAGCCCTGGTGGTGCTGAACTCCGCCCTCATAAAAGCGCAGCTCGATCAGGCCAGAGCACGCCTGGCATCAAGCGAAGCCAACTTGAAGAAGGCGATTCAGCCAAACCGGCCCGAGGACATTCTTGCTCTTGAGGCGGCTTACTCGCAATCCGAGGCAAGTGTTGCTCAGGAACGGGCTCACTTCAAGCAAGCCCGCGAGAATCTTGCTAATGCCGAGATTAACGCCAGACGCGCCGCCGAATTGTCGCATGCCGGTGCGATCAGCATGCAGGAGTCGGAAACGAAACAGCTTGCAGCGGAAACGGCTAAGGAAGAGTTGAAGAGCGCCGAGCAAAAGGTGAGGGCTGCTCAGTTCACATCCGAGCAGGCACATCAGCGCTGGCTTATCGCCGCACGCGGTGGACGCAGCGAAGACGTCGATATATCCAAAGCTGCTATTGCTGAAACCAAGGCGCAGATTGAGCATTTGCAAGAGCAGCTTGCCCAGACGATTATCCGCGCCCCCGATGATGGACTTATATCGAGACGCGATGCCCATATCGGTGACATTACCTCGACCGGTACACCTTTGTTCTCGATCATTCGTTTGCACAAACTGGAGCTGAAAGCTCAAGTTTCAGATATCGAGCTGGCTAAATTCAAAGCCGGCCAGAAAGTGAAAATCTCACGTTATGAAGACGACGAGAGCAATATTTTCGGCACGGTGCAACTGGTCAGCCCGCAAGTCGATCCGGCATCGAGATTGGGCATCGTGCGCATCGCCCTGCCCAACAATGTCGGACTGAAGCCGGGCATGTTCGTGCGCGCCCAGGTTTGCCTCGGCACACGCCAGGCGATCACTGTTCCACCTGTCTCTGTCGTGACGAGAAACGGAGAGTCGTTTGTGTTTAAACTGGAAGGCAATCGAGCGATCAGCTGTCCGGTAAAAACGGGGATACATGCCGATCAGTTTGTCGAGATTAAGAACGGCGTCAAAGCCGGCACGCTGATCATCGCTAAGGGTGCGCGCTTCCTCTCCGATCGAGATGTGGTGCAGGTCGGGCTATGAACTGGAATATCTCCGCCTGGTGTATTCGTAATCCGATTCCACCAATCATCCTTTTTATTCTCCTGACGATTGCGGGAATCATTTCGCTGACCTCGCTCGGTATCGAAGAAGAGCCGAATATAGATGTGCCGTGGGTCTCGGTTTTCGTCAACATGAGCGGCGCCGCTCCGGTCGAGTTGGAAACCCAGGTGACTCGCAAAGTCGAGGATGCAGTTGCCGGAGTAGCCAACGTCAAGCACATCCGCTCCACGGTCGTCACCGGACAGTCGAGCACTTATATCGAATTCGAGTTGGGAACCAGCAGTGACCGAGCCACCAATGACGTTCGCGAGGCAATGACAAGGATCAGGCAACAGTTGCCCCGCGGCATCGAAGAGCCGTTGATTCAACGGGAAGACTTTGTTAGCGACGGCTCCATTACATATACTGTCGCATCGAGCACTCGCTCGCCCATGGATCTTTGCGATTTGATTGATAACGATATCTCCCGCGTACTGATGAGTAATCCGGGAGTGGGCTCGGTTGAGCGATTCGGCGGCGTCAACCGGCAGATCAAGGTGGATCTGGATCCAGTCAGGCTGGAGGCCCTGGGCGCCACAGCCGACATGGTGAACATGCAGTTGCGGTCGCTGAACGTCAATCTTCCCGGTGGTCGCGGTGAGATTGGTGCGGCCGAGGAATCGATTCGGACGCTGGGCAGCGCTCCGACGATCGAAAGTTTGCGGGCCACGCGCATCATGCTGCCTGGCAACCGCTGGGTGGAGCTGCGCGCTCTTGGTGATGTCACAGATGGTGCCTCTGAGCGGCGCCACATGGCTTTTGTCGACGGCAAGCCGGTGGTCGGCATGGATATAGTGCGCCGGCGGGGACACAACATTGTTTCTGTCGAGGACAGCGCCAAGAAAACCCTGGCCGATCTGGAGAAAAGATATCCGGACATCAAGTTCAAACAAATCTTCAGCGGTGCCAAGTACGTCCGGGAATCCTGCGAAGCCACCTTCGAATCGCTGATACTGGGAGCAATCCTGGCTGTGTTAGTGATTTACCTCTATTTGAGAAATGGCAGAGCCTCATTGATTTCAGCATTCGCGATGCCACTGTCCGTGATACCGACATTCGCCTTCATGAAAGCCTGCAATTTCACGCTGAACGATATGTCCTTGCTCGGCTTGGCGCTGGTCATAGGTATCCTGGTGGATGACGCCATCGTCGAGATTGAAAACATCGTCCGGCACATGAATATGGGGAAGAAACCTTACTTCGCTGCCATTGACGCTGCCGATGAGATCGGTCTTGCCGTGGTCGCGACAACCATGGCTGCAGTCGTCGTTTTCTTGCCGGTTGCGTTCATGGGCGGCATTCCCGGTCAATTCTTCCGGCAGTTCGGCTTGACGGTATCCGTCGCCGTTTTCTGCTCACTGCTGGTGGCCCGTTTGATCACTCCGGTGATGGCTGCCTATTGGCTGAAGCAGCAGAAAGAGAAGCACGAGCTGGGGATGATCGAAAGGCTGTACGATCGCTCTTTGAGTGTGGTTCTCAAACACAGATTGATCACGGTGGTGGCCGGCATCGCCTTTTTTGCCGGCAGCATTGCATTGTTCAAGGCCTTGCCCACATCTTTGGTTTCAAGAATCGACCGGGGCGAATGCAACGTCAACGTCGAGCTACCGCCTGGTTCTCGCTTGCCGGAGACTCTGGAGGTTTTGCAGGAGCTCACCCGGCGAGCGCGAGCACATCCGGAGGTCTCCTCAGTATATGCCAGCGCCGGCGGTGGCGGCGAGGTCAGTAAAGGGCGGCTGATCATCACGCTCAAGCCGAGGGGTGAACGTCAGCTCAGTCAGGATCAATTCGAGGATAAGATCCGTCCCGAACTGACCTCAGTGCCGGGCGCCAGAGTGACATTCGGCGGCGGCTGGGGATCCGGGGCCGTCCATATTCTCCTCACGAGCTACGACCCGGAGGCGCTCGATCATACGGCTCAAGGCCTGATCCAGGAAGTCAGAGCTATTCCCGGACTCACCGATGTTCAATCCAGTCTTGCTGCCCTGCGCCCGGAAATCGTAGTAAGACCTGACTTTGCCAGAGCGGCCGAGCAAGGCATCTCAGTCGAGTCCATTGCCCGCACGGCTCTGGTTGCCACCATGGGCGATATCGACGCCAACCGCCCCAAATTTGACTTGAGCGATCGCCAGATTCCGATTGTCGTTCGCATCGATCCGCGTTTCCGCAACAAGATGTCGGTAATCGGCAATATGAAGGTGGCCGGCAATGACGGCAGACTGGTTCCACTGGCGAGCGTTGCCAAAGTAGAGTTTGACAGCGGTTTATTCAAAATCGAGCGATACGATCGCGCCCGCCAGGTTTCCATAACGGCCAAATTCGGATCGGATCTCACCCTTGGAAAAGCGCTGGAGAAGATCCATAATACGCCGGCGTTCAAGAACATGCCTGCATCCGTTAAGGAACACAAAACCGGCGATGCTGAAATTCAAAGCGATATATTCGGCGGTTTCGGCTACTCGATCTTTACAGGCGTGCTTCTTATCTACGCCGTGCTCGTGCTTCTCTTCAGAGGCTTCCTGCAGCCCTTCACGATCATGATGTCTTTGCCGCTCTCGCTCGGCGGCGCTTTGATCGGTTTGCTCCTGCTCAACAAGCCGATTGATATGTATGCCCTCATCGGTATCGTCATGCTCATGGGACTGGTGACCAAGAATGCCATTCTTCTGGTCGAGTATTGTCTTGTGGCCATGAAGAAAGGCATGACCCGCGAGGCGGCGATTTTTAGCGCCGGGCGAACCAGAATGCGGCCGATATTGATGACCACGACAGCAATGATTGCCGGCATGCTTCCTATAGCCATCGGCTTGGGAGCCGGTGCCGAGGCAAGAGCACCAATGGCGATTGCGGTCGTCGGCGGACTGTTTATGTCGACGATTTTGACACTACTGGTGGTGCCGGTGGTTTTCACATATATGGATGATCTACAACAATTTGTCCTTAAAATGGCGAAGCGTCACGACGACGATTTGCCGGCCGAATCTATTAATGCCTTGCATCCTGAGCTCGAGAAAGTCGGAGCTAGAGAAACGGTGGAGGCAAATGCCGGGCGCGGCGCCGATCTGGATAAATCCCGCAACAGCCCTGTCTAACAAGCGATCTGGCTTTTGCATCACTGCCTCACAGGCAAGCGCTCTGCTATTCATTTGTGCCGGTTTGTAAACTGCCCTGCATTTTCGTTTGACAAATAAAATTGCCCGACGATAATAGAGTGCATGCAATTCCTTTCCACAATGACTATGGCGATGTCGATGCCCTCCGGAGGAGGGTGGCACCGTCGCACAGGTCTTGCATAACTAAGTAAGAACATAATTCTGTGACGTAGCCGCTCTTCTCCTTCGAGAAGGGCGATTTTGTTTGTTTACTCTCATCGCAAAAGGAGAACAACAATGAGTAAATTCGAGCAAACCAAAACCTGTACAAATAAACCACTGCGCTTCGCTACCGCGGCCATTCATGCCGGACAAGAAGCCGATCCGGTGACGGGCGCGTTGATCACGCCAATCTATCAAACAGCTACATATGTACTCGAGGAGCTGGGCAAGAATAGAGGCTACCAATATGCCCGCACGCACAACCCTACGCGCACGGCTCTGGAGCAATGCATCGCAGCACTTGAGAATGCCAAATATGGCTTGGCGAGCGCCTCGGGCTTGGCCGCGGCCTCAACCGTGTTGAATCTTCTCTCGGCCGGCGATCATGTCATTTGCGGCGAGGATGTCTACGGCGGAGTTTATCGTTTGTTCGAGCGAGTCTTCAAGCGTTACAACGTCAGTTTCACTTATGTAAACGCCCGCAATGTTGGAGAGATTGAGCGCGCTGTTCAGCCGAACACCAAGCTCGTCTGGCTGGAGAGCCCCACGAATCCTCTTCTGCGACTGGCGGATCTGCAAGCCGTCTCTGAGATAACGCGCCATCACAATCTGATATTCGTTGTCGACAACACATTTGCAACACCCTATTTCCAACGTCCGCTCGAGCTGGGCGCCGACATCGTAGTCCACAGCACAACCAAGTACATCAGCGGCCATAGTGATGTTATAGGCGGTGCAATCGTTACATCCAACGATGCCCTCTATGAGGATTTGAAGTTTTATCAAAACGCTGTCGGTGCCGTGCCGGGACCATTTGATTGCTTCTTGATTCTCAGAGGTGCAAAAACACTATCTGCCCGTCTCAGAGAGCATGAGCGCAATGCCACCGCTATTGCCGCTTTCCTGGAAGAGCATCCTTCAATCGAGACCGTCTATTATCCCGGTTTGAAATCACATCCGCAGCACGATCTGGCTAAAAAGCAAATGAGCGGCTTTGGTGGTGTGGTATCGTGCGTGGTGAAGGGCGGGCTGGAAGCGGCCAGAGACGTGGTTAACGGAACTCAGCTTTTCCAACTGGCCGAGAGTCTGGGCGGTGTGAAATCATTGATTTGCCATCCAGCCAGCATGACTCATGCGCCGATCCCGAAAGAGGTGCGCGAGCACTGCGGAATCGTCGATGGTTTGATCCGTCTATCTGTTGGTCTGGAAGATGCAGAAGATTTGATCGAAGATCTGGAAGCGGTTCTTCCCAAAGCAAATACGGCGTCGGTCAAAGGCGAGAAGAAAGAGGTTGTCCATGCCGGCTAATCCATTGTCCTGTACATTAGATGCCTCATGCAAGTTAGATGGGGTCGCCGTTTGGAAATTCGGCGGAACGTCGATCAAAAACGTCGGCCGCATCTATCATGTCGGCAACCTGATCAGCGCTGCCCTCAATTCAAACAGGTTGAGCAAGATCGTGGTCGTGGTATCCGCCATGGGCGACACCACTGACTATCTGATCGATCTGGCCAAGAGATGTTCGCAAAGACCAGACAGACGAGAGCTTGATATGCTGTTGTCTACAGGCGAGCAGACATCCATGGTTTTGCTCACCCTGGTGTTGAAATCTCTGGGCATCCGCGCCAAATCCTTTACCGGTCAACAGATTGGTTTGCGAACTGACTCCACATTTGGTGCAGCCCGCATCACCGGCATTGATCGCGATTTCTTGCATCTGGCGCTCGAGGAAAATGAAGTTCTCGTAGTGGCCGGCTTTCAAGGCGCCACTGATGAGGGTGAGATCACTACGCTCGGACGCGGCGGCTCAGACACGAGTGCTGTGGCGCTGGCTGCCGTACTCGAGTCGGAATGTGTTATCTACACCGATGTCGACGGACTCTGCTCCGCCGATCCTAACCTGATCAAGGGTGCCCGTCTTCTCAAAGAGGTTTCCTACGAAGAGGCTCTGGAACTGGCGCGCAGTGGTGCTCAGGTGATTCATCCCAGAGCCGTGGAGCTGGGAGAAACCTACAATGTCGATCTGCAGATCAGAAATACATTCAACCTCGACAATGAAGGAACGATTATAAGGAGTTTTGAAACTATGGAAAGAAGAGAGTCGATTACCGGTCTGGCAATCGATAGCAAACAAACCTGCATCAGACTTGAGGGCAGTTTGAGGGAAAATCGGATTCTGGAGGAATTGAGCGAGCTGATTAAAGCAGGCGAGCTGCAATCCGAGCTGGTAGCGCATATGGTGCCGGGCGACAGCGGTTGCGAAAACGCGCTCCTGATTGTCTCATCACAAGAAGAGCACGGTGTGCACTCAGCCATTCGCCGACTCTGCACAATCGAGGGAGTAACAAGAGTCAGCTCCGATTCCGACTGCGCCAAGGTCAGTGTCGTCGGGCGGGGATTGACCGGCAATGGTTCTATCGTCGCCGGCATTATTTCATGCTTGAAGCGCCAGGGAATCGACCTGAAGCACTTCAATTGCTCCGATCTGAAAGTCTCATGTTTTGTGCCTCGCGCTCAGGCGGATCTCGCCTGCCAGGCGATTCATGACCAGTTCGAACTCGGCGCCGTCAGACTGCAGGAGGTCGCGGTCGCCTGAGCGCTGCATCATGCGCTTGATTCCCTGTCGGGTATCAAAAGTGACCGAATTTGATACCCGCAGGACATCAGGTTGTTGGCTCGATTCGATCAGATCATGAGTCTCTCCATACTGCCACATATCCCGGCGGATTGACATTCCCGGCTCGTCCGCGCGTGACAAAGGCGCTTAGATCGGCAGCCGACCAGCGCGTCACACTTGGCTGAGCCGGATCGCCAAGGATGTAATTGCCGTTGTCGTCTTTGCCGGAGATGTAGACGAAGTGAGGCACCAGACCGCCGTGCGCGCCGGGCATGCTGCCGTTGACGATCAAGCTCTTACCCTCAGCCAGAGCCTGATCCATTCCCGGCAGATCCGGTGCGTTATGGCTCGATTCGGCCTGAAGTCCGCGGGCGCGCGCCAGGTCGCGCATGTAATCAACATTGCCGGGGAACTCTCCGGCACGCTCGGTGCCCGAATCTGCGAGGAGCTTCTGCCGGTTCGCTTCCGTCGCGGAAGACAAACCCCAGTCGGAAAGAGCCATCAAGAGACTGGTCGGTCCACAACCAATCCATTCGCCTTTGCCGATATTGGAGTCATTGGCTTGCGATATATACCAGGAGCTGCGATCCGTTTGTCGAGGTTTACCTTGCCTGTCTGGTGCATCGTTGTTGTCGGGAGCTCGATCATCAGGTGAGGGCGTCTCCCTGGCCGGGCCGGGACTCGCTTCATCCGGTCGAGCCGGCGATGGTAGTGCAGGAGGAGCAGCATCGGGTGAAGGGTCCGGTCTTGTGTTGTCGCTACCCTCGGCCGGAATCAGCAACTTATGGTTTGCAAAGATCAAATTGGCATCAGCCAGGCCGCTCGCTTGCGCGATATCGGGTACTTCATTGGCAATTTCAGTGTTGCTGGGCTCTCGAGCGAGACGGTGTCTCAAGACGTCAGCCGATACTGACCAGACCGTATCGCCGGATTGAATGTCGTACTGAGCCGATCCATCGGCGTTTACCTTGAATTCTCTGCCTCCCCATCTCTCCAGTGATGCACCACCGGACATGGCTTTCCCTTCTGAATCAGCAATTGTCTTGCCACCGTCCACGATGCTCAATGACGGCAGGATTTGCCGCTCGGATGAAGTGCCTTTGCCGCTCAGATCGTCGCTTCCTGATCCTGCATCATGCGTGGTGGCACCACCTTTGAGACAGTCCCGTCCTTCAGCTCCGGCTTTGAGCCGAAGATCGATATCAGAGCCTTGTTGCATCGCAACAATGTTCTGCCAAACATGAGTGAAATTGTGATCGCGACTGTGAGCGGCCGAGTCAAAATTCTCGACGACATTGTGTGACATAGTAAACACGCTCCAAGCCTTCCATGCAGAAGACCTTATTTGTGAGCGAGTTAGGCAAGCAGCAGGCCAATATAATGACGCAAAATCGTCAGGTTGTCATTAGGCTTGCCCGAGATTTAATCTTAGTCGGCTCCAGCGACGGCAATCCTACTTACTTTCTTTCGCTGGTGCGTCGCAATGCGCTTCTTCTTCTGGAGGGCAGAAGCATCCATCCCGATGTAAAAAGCGATGGTATCAAATTCAGTATCGCCGACAATTGCATGCCACGGCGCTCCAAACGCCTCAATCGGTTGACCCTCGCCGGATGAGTCGGAGGCTTTTCCTCCATGGCATTCTTGCGCCGCTCAATGCCGCGCTCGATAAATAGCTGAAATCGTCGGCCTTCGATTCCGTCGCGCCGCATGTAGGCACGATAGCCACGGGCGAGCGTGTGGTTGACATAGTCCTCACGCAGCTCTTTTGTGTTCCTCTGAGCGGGAGGTCTGGCGTCAGCCATGTATCCCACTGATACTCCCAGACGTTGTCCGGTATTCATATTGGTTGCATCCCCCTGCACTGCATGGCGAAAACTTGCCAGTCCCCACAACCAGCTTATTTCCGAATTTATGCTCCAAATTGCAGATTCAATTCCGCCAAGAAGCCATGCAATGTCTTGTTCCTGAGCCACTATGCTCAATATATAAACCAAGTTCTTGTCAAGTGCTAGTTAAAAGCAGTTAGTCTGTGGGAATTCTCCCACTGCTACTGTTGGCTTGATCATCGTCGAACCAGTAGCGATACCTGGGAAAGCCGTTCTGGCTTAGACCGACGCGCTCGAGGTAGCCATGAGGTCCATCGGGGCGCTGGTGAAAGAACCTGTACTTTCCGTCTGCGATGGGAGTGCAAATGACCGGACAAGACCCCTCTGGTTTGAATCCTTTCCAGTATTTCAGGACATCTGGGCGAACATGAATTGTGGTCGCTCGGTGGGCCGGCAATTCCCAGCGGAATTCCTTTTTAAATGGAAAGCATTGCCAGAAGGTGTACATGAACATGCCGTCGTTTGAAAAAACTTTGCCCTTGATCCAGGTTGGCTGGGCCGGCTGGATGTTTTGCCCGCTGTCCAGTTGCGCCGTTTGTTCCTTAATCTCACCGGCTTCATGAGCCGAATTCGACTGAATCTCGACCCCGCCCTCAAGCGTCCGGGCCGGCGAGTCAGATGCGATCAGCAAGAAAAAAAAGATTGCCAGGGCGAGTACGCGCATGCTCGTTTCTCAAATTTTACCGCGCCATAATTTCATTCTATATTGGAAAAAACATTTGCGCTCGCCTGCCTGTCCAATTTCGTGTCCGGTGCGGTATACACACTGGCTGGGGAGTTTGGGTTTACTGGATTTAGGGAGAGCCCACATATGACGATGAATCACGCTGCTGAGCAAATACTCAGGGACGAACAAGCTGTTCGCCAACATAAACCCGGAGCCTATGATGCTCTATTAAAAGATGTACTGTCCGTCGATCCCAAGGATGCCGCTAAAGTCTTTGCCCAGGTGAAGGCGGCCGATGCCCAGGCACACCTCAAGACGGAGCTCGCGATCAAGGACGGTCATTTGATTATCGATCCTGTTGTTTCGCAAGCCGAGTACATGGACAGATTGCAGAAAATGGACTGGACTGCCAATGTGGATGCGCAACGAGTAGCAAAAGAGATTGAGGCTAAGGATCCCAAGGCCATGCAAGACTTCGATTTGTCGCTGCAGCGCGTGCATGGAGCGACCCATGATGATCGCTATCTGCAGATTTTCATCAATCAGGTGAATCAGATTCTGAAAAACGACGGCTCCAAGGCTCACATCGAGATGCACGAGGAGAAAACTCCTCCCCGCAGACCGCCAACGACAACGGCCTGATTGCTGAGGTTACAGTGCTTCAGGCTGCTCTCATCCTGCAGGAGATCGGCGAGTGCGGCTATGCCCGCACCGCCGCCGGTGCAGATTTACTGACGCGGCAGTCAGCCATTGTTTCTTCAATGAGATGATCGACCACTTGTTTGTAGTCGTTTGTCTCCCTGTAGACCTTAACTTGTCTGTCAGCGCTTGTGCCATTCTCGAGAATGGTGCGGATGTGATTGATTTCTTCGCGGCTGTTCAATTCGTCGACGACGTCATCGACGAATTCGAGCAGCTCGATGATCAATTCGCGAGCCGGCACTTCTTCTTGTTTGCCGAAGTCGATCAACTTGCCTTCTAAGCCGTAGCGGAGAGCCCGCCATTTATTTTCCTGCAGCAGGGCTCGCCGGTAGAGACGGAAGCCGAGATTCTGCCTGATCAATTTGTACAGTTTGGCGACCAGCGCCTGAATGAGAGCGGTGATGGCAATCGTGTCTTCCGCTCGAGTCGGTATGTCGCAAATACGGAACTCTAATGTTGGGTAAACCGGATGGAGCCTGAGATCCCACCAGATCTTCTTGCCGTCGTCGATGCAATTCGTTTTGATCAACAGGTTGATGAAGTCCTGATATTCGCTGTACGAGCGAAAATGGTCGGGCAGCTCGGTGCGAGGATATTTTTTGAAAATCTCGCAACGATATGATTTCAGTCCCGTGTCGATGCCGCGCCAGAAAGGTGAGCTGGTCGAGAGGGTCAAAAGGTGCGGCAGAAAGTAGCGAGCCGCATTTGAAATATGGATGGCCATCTCGCGATCTTCCATCATCACATGGACGTGCATGCCGAAGATGAGCAGGCTGCGCGAAAGCACCTGCATGTCTTCGACCAGTTTGACGTAGCGCTCATGCTCCGAAATTTTCTGATCGGCCCAGTGCCCGAAAGGATGAGTCGAGGCAGCGACGATTCTCAGTCCTTTTTCGCGAGCCAACTCATCGATGGTCCGGCGCAGGTGGAAGAGATCTTTTCTTGCCTGTTTCACGTCTTCGCAAATGTGTGTTCCCACTTCGAACATACATTGATGCATCTCAGCCTTCGCCTGATCTTTCAGAAGCGCTCGGGCTTTATCGTAAATCTCGGGGGCGCGCGAGGTGAGGTCGCGCGTTTCCGGATCGATTATCTGATACTCTTCTTCGATTCCGATTGTGAATTTACGGTCCATATTTAATTCTTACCCTCGACAATGAAAACTGGGACCATGCCACCACCGGCGGTTACATTGGCCAGCTCGGAGAACGACAATCTTGTAAAGGCACAACCAACCTTGCCATCGTAAAGCATCGGATCGAGATCGACGAGCTGCTCGACGAACTCAACAGTACCCTGGTCGGTCACATATGGAAAAACTTCCCGCGTCGTTTGAACGCGATCCTGTACCAGATAGTCTCCCGATAATGCCGCATCAATCGCCGCATCCCACTCACTTTCGCTTGATTGCCAGCCGATGAAAATGCCTTTGCCGCCATATTCGTCGTTTGGTTTTAAAACGAGATGATCGCGCTGCTCTTTCGTGAACCGGATCAGATCGACTTTCTTGCCTTTGTATTCAGTAGAGCGCTCCTCCACTCTTCTCGTCCAGGGAACGTGTTTGGCAATCAGCTCTTTCTCGCGAGCGCTGAAGAAGTGATCGAAGCGCTCATCAGTCAAAAGACCGAACAAGAGTTTCTTGTGGACCAGCTTGCCGCGGAATGAGTTCACTACGCAAACCGACTGGGCCTGATAGGCCTTGAGCAAATTGCTGCACTCATCCTTCTTCTCCAGAAATTCATTGACAAGCAGCCGTTTGTACACGACATCGATCTCAAAGTCGTCTTTGCTCAGTCGTCCTTTGCTGAAGTCGAGCTCGCGAGGGTCGGCAATGATTGTCTTATAGCCGTTCTTCTCGAAGTATTCCTGGACCAGTTCGAATTCGCGCTGGGTGGGCAATCCCTTGTAATCGACAATGGCGATTTGCGGTCGCTTGCCGTTGCCGGAAAATTCCTTGTGAGCCGAGATGAGAACGTCGAGCAGGTGCCTCAGCCCATTCAATCTCGATATCTTGTACTGCTTCTGAAATTCCTCCATGACCGGCAGTTGCATGAAAATGTCGGAGGCGACATCGGCATAGGCAACGCCTGCCGGTGTCTCCGCGTTCAACTCAACAAAAGAAAGTCCATCGTCGGTGATGAATGAGTCGAACCTCGACAGCCTGGAGACGCCTTTGAATTTCGGATCCGTTTCAATCAAATGCCGCTCGTCATCAGTCAAACCGAGATAGTCTTGCAGCTCCGGATTCTCGATTGCCAGATCACCGACCTTCAAAACGGCTCCCCAGATTTCCTCGCATACCGAAGTTATGTAATCGAAAGCCTGGCGCGATATGAAGTGCGGCCGCAAGTAGGGACTCAACATGCGCCCGCCGAAAATGAAGCGCACTTCATTCAGCCGCAGGCAAAGATCTTCTCGCGTCTTATCGAGAAGCTGTTGCGATGATGAAATCAGCTCGTGATAAGTCTTGACTGCTTCTTTGCCGAGGGTGAGCATGTTGGCGTGAGACCCGGTTTCTACTTCATTCAATTTGAGAGTGCGACGCAGGCAGCCTATCTTGCCCCAACCAGAACGGGGTTGAGAAATTCCGACCAGCGCATTTCGCGATGAGCTTTTTCGCTCTTTCTGCAATAACCGGCGGCCAATTCAGCCAGGTTCTCAATGAACCAACGCTGGTTGTACTCCCCGACCGATTGCTTATCGGCATCAGGAGCCGGGTTTGTAAAGTCGATCGCGTAGGGAATGCCACCGCGGATGGCGAACTCAGCCGTGTTCATGTCATAGCCGAGCGCTTCGTTGAGTTTGATGCAATCAGCGACGATCCGATCGTGCAGTTTCTTGTCGATGTAGTTGTCATCCTGGAAGTACTGACCTTGCAGATACGGTTTGGTGGGATCGTACGGCATGACCAGGACGTTTTTGCGACCGATCGTGTAGCAGCGCACATAACGATCGAAGTTGATGAACTCCTGCAACATCATGCAGGTGGTTCCCGTTTGATCGTAATAATAGATAAGCTCGTCGACGGAATGGACCTTATACACTTGCTTCCAGCCGCCGCCATCGTAGGGCTTCATGATTGCCGGCAGACCCGTGTACTCGACGACTTTATGCCAATCAAGCGGATACTTGAGGTTGCGCAGCGATTCATTCCAAACATCTTCTTTGTAGCTCTTTTGAGGCAACAAAACCGATCTAGGAACGGCGATGCCAAGGCGCTCGAGAAGCGCTGTTCCGAAGAATTTATCGTCGGCGGCCCACCAGAATGGATTGTTGATCAAAACCGTTCCCGACAGAGCGGCTGTTTTCAAAAAGCAGCGATAAAAGGGAATCTCATGCGAGATTCGGTCAATGATCACTTTGTACTGGCAAAGCTCATCGGCTTCGAGCGCTCCGACCTTGACCATTTCGGCTTCAATGCCGAGATTCGAATTGTTGACGTACTTGATGAATTCCTCGGGAAATGAAGCTTCCCGTCCCACCAGAAGACCTACTCTCATGCTTGATGGACCCGTGTTTGAGTTGTGCAGACAGATACCTCGAAAATCTTACTATCAATTAAGTTAGAAAGATCGAGCTGTATCGCGCCCAACGGCAAAAACTATCAAATTTTTAGATTTGAGCGATTCTAGCCGCGACTCTCGGGACCGCCGATGTACTCGAGAATCATTTCCTGCCAGTAGGGCCAATCATGGGCGAAGCCATCCCATGGCCTGAATGCATGCCAGACGCCGCGCTCCCAGAGAGCGCGTGAAAGCGCTTCGTTGCTCGCAAAAGCGGAATCGTCGCGCCCGATCGGAAAGATGATATCCACCTTTTTGAGGGCCTCGAGGTGGCCGTTGTGGAGATGATTGGCGATGGCAACCGGGTTGCTCTGGTGGATGTTCTCATCCATCTGCCCATCGACCCAGCGGCTTATGTCGTAAAGACCGCTCATGCCAAGGGCGCGGTTGAATAAATGAGGATAGCGCAGCGCGATATTAATGGCGTGATAGGCGCCGAAACTGGCTCCGGCAGCGATGACGAACGGATCGCTGTTTTTCTCCAGGGAGAAGGGCAGCACCTCTTCGGTAATGTATTTTTGGTACTGAATATGGCGCGCCGCTTTGCCTCTCGGATCGGCATGGTTGTTATACCAGCTTTCAGTATCGACGCTGTCAACGCAATAAACTTGCAGCCAGCCGTTGTTAAGATGTCTTGATAAAACATCGAACATACCGCGGTTTTCCCAATCGAAAAAGCGTCCCATCGATGTCGGGAAGATTATGACTCGGGCGCCGCCGTGACCGAACACGAGCAATTCCATGTCTCGGTCCAAAGTTTTGCTATGCCACTTGTGATACTCTCTATTCATTAATTATGTGCTCCTTCAATCCAATGAGATTCGGCTGTCTACATCAGGAGTCTGTTACATCGCAATTCGTTCGGCGTTCTGCTCGAATCTTTTGTGCGAGTCTTCCTAAATTCAGTTTGCCGTCTCGTCAAATGGTTGCAAACGATTGCTGCAATTTGTTTGCGCGATTGTATCATCAGAGACACGGAAAGAAGAAGAGTTTGCAAAGCGAGTCAGGTAAACGGTTTTGATGATTAGATCGTTGGATCTCATGAGCAGAAAGTTCATATTCGTTTTATCGATTTCCCTTTGGGTTTCTTCATGTTTCGTGCCGGCTGCCGCTCAGGATGTCCTTCTTGATAGCTTGTTGTCGGACGGCAAAAAAGCATTCGCGAATCGAAGCTATGCCGCATCGGAGAAGAAATTGAAGGCAGCGCTCAGCGAGACTGAGTCGTTTTCCAATGACGACAAACGCCTGCCTGAGGTCTTACGAACGCTGGCGGCCGTTCTCGATCGCGAGCGCAAGCTGGATGAGGCGGTTGCGCTCTACAAGAGGCTTGTCGAGATCGATGAGAAGAGTGCCGATCAGTCCGGCATGTCCGTGCTTTCCGGCGATCTCTCCGACTATGCAAATTGCTTGAAAAGGAAGGGGCAAAGCGAAGCGGCTCTAAAGATTTATACTCGCCTTGACGATCTGCTTTCCAATGCCCCGGTTAAAAACGGCAGCGGCATTGGCGATCGCGTCAATAATCTCATCAACATGGCTCAGGCCTATGGCAATATCGGGCAGTTCACCGAGCAGGAGAAGTGCTTGAGGTCTGCTGTGAAGCTCTGCCAGGGCGATGCGAATGCATCGCTATCCATGGCGCATGCCCTTGATGCGCTCGGATCGTATTACCGGATGCAAGCCCGATACGATGAGGCTGAAACGATGATCAACCAGGCTCTGGCAATTGCCGGCAGGATCGAGCCTGATGGTGGAGCGGAAACGGGGCGCAGCCTTGTGGACCTGGCGCGCCTGCAGGCTGAGCGTGGCAAGTATAAAGAGGCGGCGACCTCATTGTCGAGAGCGGCTGCCATGTTGCAGAAGGCACTGGGCGAATCCGATCCCGACACCTGGGAAGCCGTAATCGAAGTGGCTCGCCTGTTCGAGGAGAACAACTCATACAAAGAAGCGATCGCTATCCTGGAAAAATCACGCTCGGCAATCGAGCGCTCATTTGGTGAAGGCAGCCCGCGTGCCGCTCAGTTTCTCAGGCGGCTGGCAAACGATTATATCTGCACGAATCAGTACGGACGCGGAGATATCCTTCTCAAGCAGGCGCTTGCCATTGATGAAAAAGCTTACGGTGAGGAGGCTGCACCTCTGGCTCTCGATCTGAATGCCATAGGAATGGCCTATGTCTGGCAGGGAAGATACGATGATGCCGAGCCGTATTATAAGCGAGCCTTGAGAATCGTCGAGGCAGCCTCCGGAAAGGATCATCCCGATGTCGCGACCTGCTTGAATAATCTGGCCTGGTTGTATGAAAACGAAGGCAGGCTCGATCTGGCCCGCAATCTGCTCGAGCGAGGCTTGAGCATCAGAACCAATGCGCTTGGCGAAGATCATCCCGCCACAGCCAGGAATCTGCACAATCTGGCCCGAGTGGCGGAGGAGCAGATGAAGTTGCCCGAGGCAATTCAGCTGCTCGAGCGTACCTTGAAAGTTCAAGAAGAAGCGCTCGGCTCGAGCCATCCTGATGCAATTGCAACGATGAGCGATCTGGCGCGCTTGTGCCAGAGGACCAATCAACGCTCGCGCTCGGAAGAACTTTACCGGCGACTTCTGGCTTATGATGAATCGACCGGCGGCAAAGAAAGCAGTGATGTGGCTGATGATCTGTCATCTCTTGCTAGTATTCTCATCGATGAGAATCGCAACGACGAAGCCAAGGACATGATTGCCAGAGCTAACAAGATAAAGGAGACGTTGCCCGGCGGCCAAAGAATGGTTGGTGGCGGCCATGGTATCAAAATCGCCATGATCGATCCAAAGGTCTCTGCACCAAATCCGGTGGCAGACAAGTGGGCCCTGGTAATTGGCATCAGCAATTTCAAAGATCCATCGATCAACCTGCAATATGCGGCCAAGGATGCCGTCGACTTCAAAAACTATCTCGTATCGGAAGCCAATTTCAAGGCCGATCACGTCAAGCTGCTGACTGATAAGGATGCCACCAGGGGTAATATCATTGCAAATCTAGGCGATAAGTGGCTGGCGAAGTCCGTGAAGAAGGACGATCTCGTGCTGATCTTTATTTCGAGTCATGGAACGTCGGCGCGCAAAGACGCCGGCAGCGCTAACTTCATAGTGCCTTATGAGACCAACTTCAACAACGCGCTTCTTACCGGCATTCCGATGCAGTGGTTCACTGCCGGCATCAAAGATTTGATACCATGCGACCGGGTGGTCGTCGTCATGGATGTTTGTCATGGCGGCGCCCTCCGATCGATCAGTGAGGCGGACGGCTTTGAGCCTGAGCGGGCAGGGAGCCAGAACAAGGGTGGAAAGGGCTTGCTGAGGCAAGGGCAAATCAATTCACCTCAATTGAGTGTCGGATGCGGCGCCCTTGTGATTGCCTCCAGCGAAGCGGATCAGTTGTCCTGGGAGTCAAAGCGATATGCCAATGGTGTATTCACTCGCCGTTTGATTGAAGCTCTGCGCAGCCAGGGCTCGAGCACAACCTTGTTTCAGGCATACAAGCATATGAGATCTGAGGTAGAGCAAGAGGTTCTCCGCGATCGAGCTCAGATTCAAACGCCCGTCTTGATCTCGAATGCATGGAATGGCGGCGATCTCGCACTGGCACTAAAGCCGGCCGCGCCGCGCTTCCCGTCTGCCGCTGAGGCGGCCGTGAGCACGAAGATTCAGAACCGGACGAAAGGAAATCGAAACTAGAGAGATATAAATTGATGATGACGGCTTCAAGACATTTTATTTCGGTAATCTTCAAGAGGTGGAGAGCGATGAGCGATGGAAAATCCAGAGTGGCCGGTGTCACAATTGCTGCCTGTCTGGCTGTATCATGGGTGATCCCGCCGAGTTCGGCGGCTCAATTGAGCGATTACAGTGGTACCGTCCCTGGTGATGGATCTGATCCGGTTCTCATTGCCTGCCATAAGAATAAGAGCAAAAAGGTGTCGAGCGCGGCAAAGGATGCCGAGAAAACCAGCGGCGAGCCGTCGGTACCCTCAGGAAAGTCCGATGAGCAGTCTGCCTCGCGAAAGGTGCGCTCGATCTCAGCCGAGAAGATCGATCTCATCGATGGCATGCCGGCGATTCTTTTCTGGCGATCGAAGAGCAATGAGAGCAAAGCGTCCGTACTTTGTCTTCATGAGCTCGGCATGCATGGGGGTGTTTTTGACGATCTGGCCTCGAAGCTGTCGCAGAAAGGATATAACGTCTATGCCATGGATTTGCGCGGTTTCGGCGGCTGGAGCGATCGCGGTTCGGAAGGGAAAATGAATTTAAAAAATACTCTTTCGGATATCAGCAAGGTCAGTGAAGCGATTGGCAAACGAGAGCCGGGCAGCAAGCTGTTTCTCCTCGGTGAAGCCATGGGCGGTGCCCTGGCACTGGAGGCGGCAGCCAAGTTTCCTGATACCATAGCCGGTGTCATCTCTTCAGCGCCGGGCGGCGAGCATTTCAATGCGTTTCAAAACTATCTCTCAGTCGGCAGTCGATTCACGACCGGCAATAAGAGATATAACAAGGGAGAAGAGCTGATGGCGCTCGCTACGCCAAAAAAAGAATTGCAGCAGGCATTTAAAAACGACTCCAATGTGCGGCTTGATCTGGAACCGAGCGAACTGATGACCTGCCAGTTCTACATGTACAAGACGAAGCGTTTCGCCAGGCAAATAAAGGACACGCCGGTGATGATCGTTCAGGGTCTGAAAGATGGCGAATCAAAGCCTGAAGGAGCCAAGCGCATCTTTGATAACCTGGGCACCAAGGACAGGAAATATTTGACTGTCGAGGATGGCGATCATTATGTGTATGAGGATACAAGCGTAAATGACAAAGCGCTGCAAGAGACGATCGCCTGGTTGGAGCGAAATTCAGGGCACTGATTGATCGTTGATCGCCGGTTTAACCATTCTCAATTCACCGCTGTCTTTACGACGAAAGGCAAGTTAAGACACAGGGGTTTTCCCTATTGTTTGCCCGGCGCCTTTGAGCCACGATGAGCATAGGCTTCGTCTGTCAGTTTGCAGGTTTACTTCCATGAATCGAAAACGCTTAATCAGCCTCTTAATACCTTATGTCTACAGTTTGTTTTTCACCGCGGCGGTCACCGCTTTCATCTGGATGACCGTCAATTACGCTTCTTTTTCATTTACGACCGCTGTTGTCGGCATTTTTGCGGCATTTTATGCCCTGGTCGCTGTCGCGTCACTCATAAATGTCGGGAAAGGAAACCGATTTCTGTCGGGCAGCTCGGCTGATGTTTTAAGCGTAAGAGCGCAAAAAATCATCCGCGCCGCTGGGATATTGCTCGCCCTGCCTGCCCTGCTGTTTTGCGCCGCCTTTGCCTTGACCGTTTTAACATTCGATGGAATGGATGAGCATTCCGTGCAGCGGGCCTGCGATATGTCCACACTCGAGTGCAGCATCTTCGGCAAGAGCCAGATCTGGAATTATTGTAATTGGCTGGGTCGACCGGCGCCGGCTCTGACGAGCGCTCAGGATTGTTGCCAGCCGATCGCTGCTGCTCCTGAGCCCGCTAAGGGTGACATTGACTACGGTCCTTATATGGCTGATCTGCAAAGGCGGATCAAACGCGCCTGGTTTCCTCCCAGGGCGAATGAATGCCAGCAGGTCGTAGTCACCTTCAAGGTTCATCGTGACGGCACGGTATCGAACATTGCCCTTACCGGCGCGTCGGGAGATCAGATGGAAGACCAGTCGGCGCTCAAGGCGATCGAAAACGCTGCGCCATTTAAGCCGCTGCCGCAGGGCTCTCCTGATATGGTCGATATTCAGTTTACCTTCGACTACAATGTCTGGAGCGCTTATGGGCATGGCACCAAATATGATACTGTCCACACCACAACCGGTGATGCATTCGCATCTTCAGGAACCGATGCCTTCTCAACAGCAGGAACGGCTTTCTGATCGACGAACTCTGCGAGAATTAAATCTAGCGGATGCCGGAGGTTCCATCCTTCGGCGTCTGCCCTGTGTTGGTCTTTTGTTCGTCGAAGTAAGCATTTTTCAAAATCATGGGCGTGTCGGTTTCGTGCGATTCCCGCTCGATGTCTATCTCTGAGATCAGCACAGAAGGTGTAACCAGAGTTTTGCTTGAAGAGCCGAAGGCAAATTGATAATACACCGGATATGGTGCAGCATCATCGGCAAGGGCGGTGATGTCGCGGAACAATCTGTGGGTCAATCTGGAGAACTTCGCACCGCGCACAAGCTCCTCATGTCCGTCGTTGACGTAAACCTTATAGAGCAGGGTCGGAGGATGCATCTGCACATCTTCGCTCGAGTAAAAAAATGATGAACGCCCGGGCGTCACCAGGGACGATAGAGTAGATGAGATGCGTCTGACCAGCAGAACATAATCGAGACCTTCTTCTTTGCCGAGGGCAATCAATTTCTCTTTCAGCTTGTCCAACGGTTCGCTGCGGGAAGAGACGATGAAGAGCTGGCTTGGCGATATGACACCATCGATGAGATGGCCGTTGCTCTCTTTGACATCTCTGCCTGGAGATCGGCTGGAGCAATACGTTTTGAGAATCCCATTTTCAACCAGAGTGACTTTGCGCGCCTGCACCCCTTCATCGTCTACCAGATAACCGCCTTTGAGCGGTTGGCCGTTAAACTCGGTGGCCAGCGGATCGTCGATCACGCTTATATAGGTCGGCAGTATTTTCCGCCCGGGTTTCTCGTTGGCTCGATTGAATCGCGAGTAGCCACTCAAAGATTCTATTTTGTTTACCAGTCGGGGAGCCAATGCCTGGGCAAACAACTCCGCGGCCGCCTGCTTCTCAAAAAGAATCGGTCCGCGGTAATCTTCCATGGTTTTCGCCGATGCAAGATCGCGAATGCGCTCTGCCAGGACCTTAGCTCTTTGGGCCAACTCTGCTGGTGAGGGCAATTTCTTCTCATCGGTGGCGCTGAAGACCTCAAAATCGGAAACTCTCATGCCATCAGGTGCCTGTCCATTGGCGCTGATACCAAACATGACACCATGCAAGCTTTCGCGATTGAGCGATCCTTCCGAATTGGCGAACCAGCGCGTCCTCGATTCACCGCTAAACATGACGGTTGAGTCGATCACTTGCGGGTAGCTGCGAAAGAGGGCGGAAATATCTCTGACTGTCTTTTGCCATTCGTCGCGATTGACGTTCAGCCTCACTTCCGGCTGCATGGAGACGGCCGGCTCTGCTTTGCTCATCGAATCAGGCAAGTCTTCGATTTTCTTTTGCTGCAAAATCGCTTTTTTATTCTCCAGTCCCTCAATGGCGCGCTTGTATTGATAGTCGGTGTTGAGCCACAACTCATGGCGAAGGGCGTCATAATCATCATCTATGCTCGCCGATCCCCGGCGGTTATCCATGAAGCTGAAGAAGCCCTGTCTTCCGGAACTGTCCAGTTTGTAATCGCCGACTCGCACATCCGCCTTAAGTGTCCTGTAGCGGTGGTCGCTGACCTGATCGAGAGCGCCGAAAGAGCCAAAGACGGAGAAACCCTCATGATCGAGAATTGTGTAAGCAACAAAGTACGGTTTTTGGCGATTGCTGATTTTCAACTCCGAAACCGTGCGCAGCAGCTCATCTGTTAGCGCTTTTGAGAGTACATCATCAGCAAGCTTATGCGATGAGTGAATTGCTGCCTTTGTCTTGGCCTCCGATAATTCACTTTTATCCGGGCTCTCTTCCTTCTTATTGTCGCTGGCGGCTTTCTCGCTCGGCTTGGCCGTCTTTTCAGGCGAAGTGCTTTCCGCCGCCCGGCATGCGCCTGCAAGCGCCAGGCACATGACTGCCAATGTTGATATCAAATGTGGTGCGGTTCTCATTCCGATCACTTCTTGGTTGGCTTGGACTTATTCTTCTCGATGTTCGGCGGCGGCAAAATTGGCGGCTTATCCTGTTCCTTCCACTCGCGCGCCACCTCGACTGTGCGCACGAGCAAGCTGGGGGATGTTGCCGATACCGGCACCCAACCGGACTCGGCACCGCATACTCCGTTAAACGTGTCGATATCGTCACCGGCGCACATGATTGTCTCAAGTGAGGCAAGCGGAGTGCCGACCAGATTTACGCCGCGCAAGAGCTCATCAGGTCTGCCATCGGCCCAGACCCGCGTGACGCGCAAGGGCAGAAGTTGAAAGGATTGAGGCATGAAGGCTTGAGTTATGGCAAAGCCTCCGGCAATCTCATCGAAAATTAGACCGTAAGGTTTGCCCTGCCGCCGCGCTTCCTTGACGAGGAGTTGTTTTAAGGACTCGTAGGGTACGCTCTTGCTGGATTCGATAATCAGGTTGCCTTGCCGCGCCACCGGCTTGCTTCCCGGCTGGCATCGGCAATGACCGTTGGAGTGGTTGAAGTTGGTAATCGGAGAGCGGCCCATCAAAAAGTTTTTCAAAATGCCGTTCTTTACTATAGGAACACGCTGAGCCGCAACACCTTCATTGTCGTATGAATAATGCCCGACTAGAAGTTTGCTCTTGATGCGCGTCAAAGTCGGGTCATCGAAAACGCTGACGAACTCAGGCATTATTTTCTGATTGACTTTCTTGGCGAATGTGCGACCTTCATCCTCGTCTTTTTGTCTGTGCCCTTCCACCCGGTGCCCGAGAACTTCGTGGAAGAAAACACCGGCTGCGCGCCCGCGCAAAATCGCCGGTCCGACATAAGGCTCGGCAATTTTTGCTTTTCGCAAAGCCAGAATTGACTCCGCCAACTTTCTGAATTTCTTTTCGAGCGCGGCGTCATCAGGCAGATCTTTAGGATCAAAAACGTCGATACTATCGTAGAGATTTAACACCATGCCATCCGGTGCTACTGTCGTGACACTGCTGGCAATACGCGATTGCATGTCTTGAGTGCGGACTCGAATGCCATCGCTGGAGGTGATGTATCGATCGTCCAGATCGATTTCGAGGTGAACGTTTGACTCGGTAATCTCCGGATAATCTTTGTAGATAGCCGAAAGCTGCCGCAACCGTTTTTTCCATGACTGGGCATCGATTTGCGGCTTGGTTTTCGACTCCACGCTGACCACCGGCTTGGCAGGGGAAAAGTCAGCGGATTGATCCTCTTCGGAAACTTTGACGGAACGATTGGCTTGCACTTGAATATAATTTCGCTGCGCTCGTTTGAACGCGTCGTCCGTCACCAGCCATAAGGCCGTTCGGATCGCGGCCTCGTCGTTGTCGATGCAGAATTCGACCGGTTGACGCGAATCAAGGAAAAAGCGCTCGAATGGAACGTCTGTATCACGCAATTTGTGGCTGCTGTCCGTTTGCATCGAGCCAACTCGCGCCTCAACATCAAGAATTCTTCTTCGCTGCTGATTGTCCGTGTCGATCGCACCATATGAAGCGGTAAGCGTCAGATTTTCGGTGTCAAAAACTCGGTACGACAAAAAGTAAAGTGGGGCTGAGCCTGCGTTTTTCAATTTGCTGAAACTGCGATCGAGCTCCTTTGCCATGGAGTCGAGCAGCACGTCCGCGATTGCGCTTTTGTTTTTCGCGGGCTCGGCTTGAGCGGCAGCCGAGGGGGCTGCGCCACTGGTTATTTGCTTGGCGGCAGCGGCTGAGGCGATGCTAGATTCCGATGTACGGCTGCTTGTATCTTGCTGAGGCTGTTGCACTTCAGCTGAAGTCGCTCTGCAATCGAGCAGATTGGTCTTGGCGCAAATCAAGCAAGCCAGGGTTAACTTCAAGAGGTCTTGTGATTTGAGCGGTCGAGGCGGCATATGCAAAGGATCGGTCAGCTGGATGGCTGAGAAAGCCAGGGCATATGCTAGCTAACTTTGCCTGTCTGTACAAGGCCAAAGGCCTGCAAAGCGAGGCTAATCTTTCCTTTTCTCTTGAGGCAGGCGCGAGATCGGATCAATCTCGAAACCGGCGGCAACACCGCCCAATTGATCGCTGGTTCGAATGTTCTGTCGATAATAGCGATCGGGATTGCGCGACCAGTGCGACGCCGCCATTTGCGATGCCTCATTCTTCTGATTCTGTGGTGGTCTGGACTGGGAGAGCGGGTCGTTTTTCATGGCATTCATGGCTTCAAGCTCATACTGCGCCTGCTCTTCGACTTTCCTCAGCAATTCTTGCGCCCGGGCATTCTGTTGTTCGCTCAGCTTCTGGAGTCTGGCTATAGACTTGTCTTCGTCCTCGCTTTGGGCTCGTCCCGTCACTTTGACCACAAGTGTCTTCGCCAAAAGAATGAGTTTATCGTTCATATTGCTACCTTCAGAGAAAGAGGCGCGTTAGCCCTCCTGTACCACGGTAGCTTATGGGCTACTCAAGCGCTTATAAATGGAAGCATAATTTTGTATAGGTAAACCGATAAAACAGCCGGTAACTGGAAAAGGATTGATTTAATCTGAAATGGGAAAGTGGGTATTAGAATCGGGGTTAGAGTGTTAGTCGGCGTAGATTTTAGGGGTAGGGGTATGAGTGGCAAAACTGACGGTGCTCTTCTAATAATGGCGCTTATTCCATTTGTATGTGGAGCGAGTGGTTGCAGCCAGGCAAACATTGCCAACTCATACAATGAGAAAGCGAAAACCATCGTCGTCCGCGCCAATATGAAGGCCGTGCAAAATGCCGCTGAGAAATATTCGAAGGATCATATTTATCTCTATCCGACAAAAATAGACGATGAATTCAAATATTATTTCTCCGGTGGTGATCCGACTGCGAAGAAAGTCGGACAGGCGCCTACTAATCCATTTACAGGCACAGCCGAATGGCCGGTTCTGGGGAATGTTTCAGACTTAAGCGTCAGTCGCTCCGCCGCGCCGGAGGCACTGGCTGCCGGCACGATCGAGTATTCACCTCTGAACAACGGTAAGAGCTATGCCATCAGGGGTGGTGGCGAGGACGGCAAAGCGATCGCCAGCGATAATGCAGCCGCTGCCGGTACAGGCACGATGGTTTTGTCGCGAGACAATTATGAAAAGCCGGCTTCGCCCTAAGGGAGATGATTAGATGAGACTCTATGTTCACACTCAGGAAGTTCCGCCCGGTCCGCTTATCGCCTTGGGTGCTTTGGGAACCATGGCAAGCTTAGCCGCCCCAGGCAAGATGAAGCTGTTCGGCGGGCTCTGCGTCGCCGGGTTGATGAGCACGTTTCGCTCTCTCACTGTAATCGTCGATGAAAGGGAGATCGTCCTCAAATTCGGCGACTGGCTCGAGGCAAAACGTGTCCCTCTGGTATCGATCAAACGTTGTGCCCCGACGCGCACCAGCCCATTGTCCGGTTGGGGCATTCGTTTTATCGGTACAGGCTGGCTGTACAACATTTATGGTTTGGATGCCGTCGAGGTCGAGTTGCTCGACGGCACCAGGGTGTTCATCGGCACCGACGAACCCAGGTCGCTCTGCGAAGCAATTATGAAGGGCGTCTTTGGTTTGGAACCCTCTCGCCATTGAGAAGACATAACTGCCGATTCTGCTGAAATTTTTTCTGTGCTCGCGCCGCTCCGGCTAGACAACCCCGGCCGTCAGAGCGCTGCACGATCTCGATACATCATCAAGAACGCAGTTGTACTTTGGAGTCCAGCCGAGCGCTCTGGCCCGCTTGGCTCTCACTCGTGAATTCGAGGCAAGAGCGAAGACGGTAGCGCCTTCTCCCCATTCTTTGGCAGCCTCCGCAATCGGCCACTCTTCAACCTCTGGTACCAGATGCAGTGCCTTGCGAATTTGCTCGGCAATCTCGCGGAATGTGATTTCTCCGTTTTCAGCGAAAAGAAAAGTGCCGGCCGCAGGCGGGTTTTTGACGACCAGGCTATATAGCGCAACCAGATCCTTTATGTGAACGGTCGACCAGATGTTCTCGCCCGCACCGCTGCAGCGGGCTATGCCGCTCTTAATTGCCTGTTGAATGTGCATTGGAATTTGCTGACTTTCTTTTGCCAGACCTAGCCCTTCGCCATATATAAGGCAAGGACAAATTACAACACTGACGACGCCATGTTTGGAAGCGTCGAGAACTTGCCGGTCGATTTCGACTCGCCCTTTTTTCTCGGGAACCGGATCGAACTTCATCGTTTCGTCATCGACAATCTTTTCGGATCGCTGTCCGCATCCACGCTCGGATACAATGCTCGAGCCGCTGTTTTGAATAAACAATTTATTGCTCTGATGGAGCGCCGGCAGCATTGATTCGACGGCCGATCGAGAATCAGAATCGGCTGCGTTGATGACCACATCCGCCTGCCGAGCTTGTGCGGCTAGCAGCGTTACATCGTCGAGATCACCAATGACCGCCTCAATACCCAAAGTTTCGAGTTGCCTGGCTTTCTCTTTGCCGCGGGTCAGTCCGGCCACTTTGTAGCCTTGTTGAGCGAGCGCAACGGCAACCGAGCCGCCGATGTATCCGCTGGCGCCAGTAATGAAAATTCTCATATTTTGATCCTTATCTATAGCCAGGTGGTGCAGTTAACATCAGCCCTGAATCAGTAGCCGCGATCGGCAAGATAAGCAGATTTCACAGCTTTGTAGGCGATGTAGCCGTACACCAGAAAGAGCAAAGTAAATCCAATCACATAAAACTTGAATCCGAATCTCAAAAGCGGTCTGACTAAAAAGTCGATGTACAAAATGCCTGTGCCGGCGCCCATAGAATTAGCCTCGACTGGGGGTAATAGACAATTCGCAACCAGTTATTGAAAACCGGATGATCATAACGCGCCACCATATCCGACGCCACGATCGCCTTCCTTAAATCTTACTCTTCCTTTACATCAAAATCATTGGCGGGCGCCTAAAGCGGCACCAGTTGTGCGATTGGCGTATCTTGACAATGATTCATTTCGGTCCATAGTCGAAATAAAGTGTCATAAGCGTGCGAGCTTTCCATCTCTGAAACTTGCAAGACGGCAGAATTTTTTGGGACTATGGCCCACCAGTTGTTTCATCCAGCAATTTTGAGATGCTTTGCTCAAATGCTTTAGTGTGTTTATCCACATCGTGCGGTGTAGTTGCTGGTGACATCAAGGCCATGTTGTGAAAGGGCGTCATTAATATGCCTTGATTCAACGCGGAAAGATGCATGTATCTGTCCAGCTCGGCATCAACAGCAGCTGCAGCCTGGCCGCCGTTTTGAGGAGCCGTTTGACGAAACCAATACTCGGCTCGGCATCCCAATTGTTTGACGATCCAGGGTAAACGGTGGCGCGCTATTGCTTTTTCAACACCCTCGACGAATCGATCGCAAAGTGAGATGGTCTTTTCATAAGACTGATCGGTGAGAACATGCTGCAGGGTTGCGCGCATTGCCGCTATGGAAAGAGCATTGCCGGCCAGCGTTCCGCCGATTCCCGATGTATCGCAGTCGTCTATGCTCGTGCTCTTCTTAATGAGCTCGGCAAGCGGCTCGCTAAAGCCATATGCCGCACCAGGGATGCCACTACCGATCGGTTTGCCGATTGTCACCATATCCGGTGCGAGCTTGTGTTTGGCCGTGTAGCCACCAGGGCCGGTGCAGATCGTATGCGTTTCATCATAAATCAACATTGTGCCTGTTCGTCTGGTCATTTCGCGAAGAGCATCATGGTATCCGGGCCGTGGATGAACTATGCCTATGTTGGTCATGACAGGCTCGGCTAAAACGCAAGCGACGTCTCGGGAGGCCAGCGCGGCCTCCAGCGCTTCCAGGTCGTTGAATTCGACCACCTTTGTTGTTTTAACCGGATCAATTTGTGGACCGCAATTGCCTCGCCGAGCTTGCGGCTTTCCATCAATAAGAGTTATGAATGATTCATCGACAGTGCCGTGATAGCACCAGTTGAATACCAGAACATAGGGTCGTTTCGTGACCTGACGGCACAGGCGCAGCGCAAAGCGATTGGCGTCGGTAGCTGTGAGCGCAAACTGCCAATACTTCATTCCAAAGCGGCGATGGAGCTCGGCCGCCACCCAGAGGCTGTCTTCGGTGGGCAGCATAAATGTAATGCCGTTCTTAAGTTGAGTGATGATCGCATTTACCGCCTCAGGAGGAGCATGACCTGTCATGGCACCCGTGTCTCCCAGGCAGAGGTCGATGTATTCAATTCCGTCGACATCAGTAAAGTGTGCTCCTTGCGCTTTTTGCACAAACACCGGATATGGTGAGGCCCACTTCATCATCCAATTCATGGGAACACCGGCGAGCAAGTTTTCTTTTGCTTGCTGGAAGAGCTTGAAAGACTTTGGGTGGGTTTCGATGAACTGCTGCTCCTCCTCTGCCAGTACTTGCCTCAGGCGCGCACGATCGATTATGGCTGTTTGAGTGGAAGGCATATTGTTTCTCCGGGATTGCTATCTGTCTATTCAACGATCTGTCGATTCAGGCACAGGTGGACTCAGCTCAGTGCCTAACCAGGCATGCGAAATATACAGCGGAAACTTGTAGCATCATGCCAATTTACAGCCGGCTCCAGGCGCCGCTTCCATTCTCGGTTTTGTGCAACTCGGTGCAACGCCCGCAGATCTTTCAGGCACTGACTCAATGTGCTTTCATCTTGCGCTTCAAAAATTGTTAGATGGCGCAACGGATCCCGATTGACGCTGCTGTAGCGACGGCATGCGCACCAGCCGGGGATATCCGCCAGCTGTAATGGCAAGTATTTTTCTTCGTACCATTCTTGAAACAATTGGTCCATCTCCGGCTTCATTTCGTGAGCCCAGATCAATAAAGGTCGGCTGCCAAAATGCCCATCAACCGCGCGGCGCGTATGTTCCCATCTCGGTTTATACGAGATGCGGCTGAAGTTTTTCAGATCGTTTGTTTTCCAACTCTGAAATTCAGTAACCAGATCTTTGACGCCGGATCGCTGGAATAACTCGTCCGATTTTGCGATGGATTCCAGATGTTTGAACTCGTAGATGGTGACATACTGCTTGTTGTACCATCGAAGCGAGCCGCTGATATTGAGCTCCTCGTAGCGGCGAATCGACAGCAGCTCGGGCGCCACGGCCAACATACGAGGCAGGAAGCGATGATGGTAAAACTCGTTGAATTCACCCTCCTTTTCAGGCGCTACGCTGAGGGTGATCAACATCATGGCATTGGCTTCCATGTCGCCTCCTTCAATCCTTTGCAACCGTCCATTGATTCATAGAATCTTACAGCATGGCAGGAGAAGATCATTCAGGGCCGCGCTCGTAAGACTTTGGATACCTGTGCAGCTGGTTCTTTCCGACCAAATCTGGGATAACATAGAAACTGGGAGATAGATCAAATGTCTCGGCGGAATGGAAGCCCTAATCGAACGATGCTAGGCTCGAGCGTTCCGGCTCGAGTGCTTGCTTTCGCCATGCTGGTGATCCTGGGACTATTGCCTCAGCCCACGGTTGCCAAAGAAAAAACGACCGAGCCGAGAGGTTGGGAGCTGATTCAAAAACATTGCCTCTACGGGCGAGTGAAAGTCTGCATCATCAGTGGTGGCGTCAGGGTTACCGGCTTGGATTCGGATATTTCCTGGTCTTGTACTGCGCCTGATTGGGATGCGTACCTCTACAGCGAGAAACGCAAGGTTGTTTGCCGTTTTCCGTGCGACAGCTGGTCGAAAAATGGAATCCGAACCGCTCTCAGTGTTGCCAGCAGCGAAGAATTCTATCGGTGGCCTCGCATTCTTGTTTCCAGGAAAAAATACTGCGGCATCAACAGCCGGCACTACTCCTTTACCGGTACGCTGAAAGACGGAGCATCAGGCAATAAGGCTTACGGCAAGATCGCCGAGTATATAACCGATGATCAGGTAGCTGCTCCGCGGCAAGTGGCTGCTTTTTTGCAAGCTTTGTACGACGTGCCGATTGACCGCGCCATACCCTTGAAGTTCTCTAAGCGCGTTGAACACAGCTTTGGATTTCGCCTGAAATACAACAATCTGGTGGAGGACCAGGTAATGCTCGATACATTGAGAGCCCGACCGACATCAGTTGTTCTTGCCTTGAAACCCAAAGAGCTGGCAAACTACAAAGAGATTCCAGAGAATGAGCTGATTGTCAAAAAGGAAGAGCTGGACGAAGCATTCTCAAGCTTAATGGGCGAGCGCAAAGCTGATAAGCCCGGTGAGCCGAACGCCGAGAATAAGAAGAGGCAGCAACAAGCCAGAGACTCCAAAGCCGACTGAGCGGTTTAGCCCAGGCAAATACTACTGCTTGCAGACCTCGGCCAGTGTCTTATTGGCTGTCGATGAGACATAGACATTCTCGTCTTCGGCGAGTTGCTGGAGAATGTGTACCGGTACCTTGCGATTGCTGGAGAGCCCGAGGCGGACATCCTCATTCGGATCGTTCGCCAACGACTCGAGCACCGAGGCAGGCAGATTAGGATTCTCCGCGGCACTCAATCGTACCTCAGGTGAAATGTCCTTCGCCAACTCTTGCAAAATACTGGGTGAAACGTTGGGATTCTCGGCCACACGGCTGCGAACCTTCTCATTCTTATCGGTGGCTAATTGTTTCAAGACCGTAGGCGATGTATGCGGGTTGCATGCAAGAACCATTCGAATCAGAGTTTCCTCTTCGCTTCCCGAGGAGGGATCGGAGATTTCATTTTCGAGATCGTGTATAGAGCGAAGGAGAGTGGACAACTTTTGCGATGTAATGGGCTTGGCAATGTAGTAGTTAAGCTTGAGCTTTAGTGCGTCCATCACGTCTTCGTCGCGCTGTGATACCGTAAGCAGTATCACAGGAATCTTTTTCAGCGCCGGATCATCTTTGATGTCGGCGAGGACCTCATGCCCGTTCTTTTTTGGCATGTTCAAATCGAGCAGAATCACGTCAGGAAGGCTATTGCTGCCTTTCGCTTTGCTAAGGTATTCCGTCGCCTCCACCCCATCATGTACGACTTTCAGCTCATACTGTAAATCCGAGCGCTTCAAGGCCTCCTCAGTCAGTCTGATGTCGGAGGGACTGTCTTCGACCAGCAGAATTTCAATCTTATTCATCATTGTCGATGTGCTCCTTGTTTGTCAGTACGGCGGGCAGAGTGAAGAGGAAAATCGAACCCTGCCCGGGTTCGGATTCTACGGAGATCGTTCCACCATGAGAAGTAACGATACGCTTGCAAATTGCCAGACCCATGCCTGTTCCTGAATATTCAGTTTGACCATGCAGCCGCGCAAACATGTCGAATATCTTATCCGAATATCGCGGATCAATGCCAATGCCGTTGTCTCTTACGGAAAAAAGCCACATATCACCGCTGCGGTCAGCCGTGATATAGATTTGCGGCGTTCTTTCGCTCCTATATTTTAGAGCATTGCTAATCAGATTTTGGAAGAGCTGAATCAAATGAGATCGCTCCATAGCCACCAGGGGCAGGTTGTCAATTTCAAAAGTCGCCCCAGTGTCCTTGATAGTAGCGCTCAAGTTCTTGAGGACATCCTCGATTACTGAGCTGCAATCAGTCTCGTAGACACTCGAGTCGTCGCTTACTATGCTCGAGTGGGTGAGAACAGCCTGGATCAGATCCTGCATTCGTTGTGTTCCATCCAGTATGTAACGAATGAAATCATCGGAATCAGAATCGACCTTGCCCTGGAGATTCTCGGCCAAAAGATTGGCGAAGCCTTGCACCGCCCGTAGTGGCTCCTGAAGATCGTGCGATGCGATCTTGGCGAACTGTCTCAGCTCCTCGTTGCTCTGTGTGAGCCGCTCTGTGCGCTCTGCGACAATGCGCTCGAGCTCGTGGCTCAGCTTTTTTCGCTGTGATATGTCGCGAATGAAAGCGCAATAACGGTAGTCTATCTCCTCCTTGATTTTGAAGACCACGAACTCGATTGGGAATTCTTTGCCACTTTGATTGATCGCCTGGAATTCATAATTGGCACGCAATATATTGCCGTCCCCTTTTTCAAAAAATTGCTCCACCCTTCTGGCATACTGGCGGCGCAAATGTCGTGGCACTACCGAGGACAGAGGGCGACCAAGCGCTTCTTTCTTGCTCCAACCAAATGTTGTTTCGGCTTGCCGGTTCCAATCAGTAATCTGCCAGTTCGAATCGCATGAAATAAAGGCGTCGTACGAGTTTTCCAGAATTATGCGCAGCCTCTTCTCGCTACGCTGAAGGGCCCGCTCGACTTGCGCCTTTTCAATTGCGTATTCCAGACGCCTGTGCACGGCCTCATCGCTGACCGCATCTTTTATCACATGGCCCTGAGCTCCTTCCTCCACCGCGGCTAATGCGAGATCCTCCTCGCTCAGGCCGGTGAACACAACGATCGGCGTATCAGGCACGCTAGATCGAACCTGGTGGAACGTCTCCAACCCATAGCTGTCAGGAAGGGACAGATCGAGCAAGATGGCGTCAAATTGGTTTGCCGATAAGCTGCGCGACGCTTCAGCCAGACTGCCGGCGGTCTCAACATCAAGACCTCGCTCTTTGAGTCCGAGGCTCATCGAAAGCAAAATATTCGGTGTCCCTTCGACAAGGAGAATGCGCATCGCTACTAATTTGACTCCGATGGGAAACTGGCGGACGGTTCTGACCGACTCGCGGAAGCTGGATCCTGCCCATATAATAGATGTTTTTCTTGGCGCTGCACATTATTAGATTAAATCTGCCGATTCGACGTTATGGCACTTTCGGCAGGCGCTCGTGCTATTGCCTGAGTAAGTAATGCATTTGCATCAAGAGAAAGTGTCTTCATGGATTTGCAAGCTCAATTTCCCAGGTTCATGACCGCAGCATCAAACATCTGGACTCATGGGTATTTAGGACTGGATGTAGCCCACCTTTCTCTGGCTATTCTGGTTTTCGTCTTGTTTTTTGCCATGCGTGAACGGCTGGCAGGTCTTATACTTTCGGGCATACGGCACTGGCTGGTGCGCAACAATGCCGGCCGGGTCAAAGAAATTGTCGATGCACTGGCGGCACCAATCTCATTCGCTCCTGTGGTGTGCGGCGCAATCCTGGCGGTTGAATGTTTGCATCCAACCGGCCGCGTAGCCGACCTTGCCGACAAAGTCTCGAATACATTAGCAACAATCCTCGTCTTCTGGTGCTTTGTTGCCTTAGTGAAGCCGATGAACTTTCTGTTCAACAGCTTCGAGAAGACACTGACCCCTGCGATCGTCAGTTGGATAGTACGAGGAATTCGGCTCGGCTTGATTTTGTGCGGGCTGGTAACAGTTCTCGAGTCATGGGGAATTAAGGTTGGACCAATAATTGCCGGTGTCGGTGTCTTTGGTGTTGCCATCGCCCTTGGTGCCAAAGACATGTTCAGCAATCTCATCGGTGGACTCGTGGTTCTGGCTGAGGGGCGGTACCAGATTGGTGATTGGGTTGAAATCGAAGGTGTTACGGAAGGGACGATTGCTGAAATCGGCTTCCGCTCTACGACCATTCTGCGCCCAGACAAGTCCCCGGTATATGTTCCAAACGGCAAGCTCTCCGACGCTGTAGTAACAAACCATAGCGCCAACCCTTTGCGGCGAATCTTCTGGACGATAAACCTGGCAAATGACACCACTACCGAGCAACTGCGCGTTATATGCAGGGAATTGCAGAGGTATCTGGATGAGAGTCCTGAGTTTGTGAAACCACCTGAAGCCTCGGCTTTTGTAAGAGTGGATGCATTTACGGACACGGCTATCAAAGTGATACTGTATTGTTTTACGCGCAGCCGAGACAGCGAAAAATGGCTCGCTGTTAATGCAGCGCTGAGCAATAAAGTAACTGATGTGGTATCGCATGCAGGGGCAGCCTTCGCCAGCGAAATTCCATATGTCGTTGGCGGCAGTTTACGCTTTCCCGAGCGCAGCCAACCCAAAGAATCTGATCTTCAGCATGTCATTCCCGACTCAGAGTCTGATGATGAGGACGAGCTGCATATCTGAAAATTCTCGGAGTGGGAACGATGAGGGCATGCAGCGACCAACTCGACTTGGACTTACATGACCACTT
>JAJPJO010000509.1 GCA_021324135.1 Pseudomonadota bacterium | reverse complement strand
GTTTTGCCACCCTGCTGGCTGTACCCAAGAACGCGAGCCCACACCGAACCCTTTTTGCTCACCGAGCCGGTTTCGCTCTCGCTGACGCTGGGTGCCGTTTTCGGCAGCTCATAACCACACGTCTGACAAACACGACGGTTGGTAGGAACTTTGAATTTGCAACGCGGACACAGAAAATATTGCATTGGGACCCTCTCTTTTCTACTAGCAGTATAACACGTGAAACGCAGTAGGGAAGCGAGTTTCAGTCAATTTGGGGATCTTTCGCCATTTTTTTACGTGCAGCTAACTTTCCCCGCACTTGCTCGCCGAAAACTCCTGACATGCTATCCTGAACGGCAGCGCTGTAAGATTCGCGATGGTTGAAGATATATGCACTTAACAGAAGCATAGCCTTCCTTTTGAGCGAGCGACTACAAACTCATCCGAATTGATCGCGTTTTGCAATCTTTGCGGTTTTGCGCCTTTTCTTTCGTTTTTTTATTTATGAGTCGCATCATACTCACCTTTGAAACCACGCACGCAGTCATGGCGGCCGAACGCGCCTTAAAAGAAGCCGCCAGCAAGGGTTTCAAGTTCAGGCCGACCCCGACGCCCAGTGGATTATCAGACTCTATCTGCGGGATGTCATTGGAGATTCTTTCGGCGCAGCAGAAAGACGAAATCGTCGAACATCTGAAGAGCCGCGGCCGATCCCCAAAAGGCGTGCATGTCATTTGAAGTCCTGGCGAGGGCGCCCGCTATCCCGTCCGTCATCGCCATCCGCCACCCCGTCAGCCATCCGCCCTTTGTTACTACTATATGCAAGCATAGCCTTGTCCGGGAATAAACGGAGCGTAGAAAGCGGCTTTTGGAGCCGAAGTCCACCTCCGTTTGGTGAATTTTTAGAAGCAGCCGGCGCATCAATCTTTCGCCCGAATGACGAAGCGAAACTCGTGATTGTTCACCTTAGCGCCGGATGCGTCGATGCCTTTGCTTTCGAGGGTTTCGAAGCGAAGCACATCGAAGGGCTCGAAGAGCGCCCGCGCGACGGATTCACTCACGACATTCACGCCCTCGTATGCAGCATAATGGTGGCGGTCGCCGAACAAGTTGCCGGCGAAATAGGCACCACATGTGATGGCACCGCCAATGGCGTTCCAGAGTTTCGTCCACTCTTGTTTAGGAACGTATGGCAGAGCCAGGAAGGAATAGATTAACGAAGCGCCTTCCAGAGAAGCTTCGCTCATGGAGGCTGTCAGCGTTGAGAGTCTGTCGAGATGGGGGGCGGTGTCCGGATGTTTGCGCAAGCGCTCGATTGCCTCGGGTTCGCTGTCGACGGCAAGAACCCGCCAGCCGCGCTTAAGCAGCTCGCGAGTGTCACGCCCTTCGCCGCAACCGAGGTCGACAGCAAAGAGCCGGGCACCGGCGCGCTTCTCCCGATCGATCAAAGCGAGCACTTTAGGCAACCACGTGTCCGGTCCACCATTTTGGACTCTGTCGTAGAACGGAGTCCAAGAGATGGGACTTTGTTGTGTCATATGAAGCCTCTGTTGGCGGGCGACGTGGAGTCGCCGCACGACCTCTAGGCCGCGAAGCAACTCCACGTCACCGCTCAGGAAGAGCAACTACTTCGATGCACCGCTTGCAGACTGCTGAGTTGCAGCCTCAACATCCTTCGACGGCTCGGTAGTCGTGGCTGTCTTGCCCGAGGGCGAGGCAGCCTTGACCGACCCGCGATTCGACGTCGCCTGGTCGTGCCCACAACCGGCCTTGCAAGGCGCCTTGCGAACTTCGTCGCACACCGAGACATGCTTCCTCCGCTCGCGAGCCAGACCGGACTTGACGTGCCGCTCCGCCTGGGGGATGCAGATGAGCTCGATCTCGAGCGTTCCGTCGCCTTTCTTGGCAGCAAGCAAATCCGTAGCGACGCACTTGATGATGTGCGCGGTCGGCTCGTATCCGAGGCTCGTCCTCGTGACACGATTTGGAAAAATCGGGATGCTCAAGCGCGCCACCCGGTGCGCCACAGCGCGATGTATCGCCGTTTTGATGGCATCGCGAATGGTGCCGCAGTCGAACTTGCGCGCCGAATGGCCGAGCCCGATGAAGAGCACGCGTTGCTGCTTGCTCTTGTCACCGAGCTGAACCGTGACGTGTTCACGCAGCTCACCCTTGAAGCCGCGTCTTGAAAGAGTTTCACCGATGCGAGCATCGCTGTCGACGAACCGTTGCACTTCAGCGGGCAGGTTCATCCCTGAGAACTTAGCGAGCATGAGCATCGGCGTGCTGATTGCGTCGATGCCCATGCAGTCGCCTGCACAAAGAGCGCGTGATACAGAAAACTTAGCTTTCATGGGAGATCTCCAGTCTCGGATGCGGAACCGGTTACCGCATCCGGTTGTTTTCAAAACCCGACAATGCCTGCCACCACTGATGGCATCATTGCCAAAGTTGCTTGCCTCGAGCGGTTGGTTGCATCCACCGGCAGTAGATGCGTCCAACTCTCCGGGCAAGGCTAATCGTCGTCACTTTCCCAATCATCGGGTCACAGGAGCCCGTTTGCGCAAACAACCCCATTCCGCTCAACGCGGCTCACTTTTTAGCAAAGTGATGGTTTACTTGCGAGTTGTACTGAACAGGACCTGAAAGAAAACGGGAGAAAGTCGACCACACAAGCTAGTGAATAAGCTCATTTCGAGGCAAGTTCAGATGCTTAAAACAAAGCTAAAGAGTTAATGACAACCCTGTCTTGATTTATGGCTTCACTGATGAGCATGATCGCGCGATCACTTGACTAGCCCTTGATGAAAGGCGTGCGAAGCAATTGCTGTAGCCGCTTCGCCGCGCTTGCCTTCGCGGATACGATCCGGGTATCCATGTCAACAGGTGACGAACGGTTTGAGCGTTGATGATTAGCGCAAGCTCTCACGCTTTGCAACGAAACGCAACATGCTGATCTATCGCACGCGAGCGCAAAGAATGCCCAATTTTCGCCAAGAATGTCAAGGGATCAAGCCGCCTAGCTGGGTTATCACAACCATTGCAAGAGGCAGGCTAGCTTCGTTATCACAATCATTTTGCTCAAACCCATTAGGCACTGTGGTATCAAAGGTGGTTCCAGATAGATAGCAAGCATTGCTTTTACAAATCATGATTTGATAGTTCACTCATGCTCTTTCAATTCAACTTGCCTTGATCCGCCCTCACAACAAAATCTGATTCGACTTGCAGACACACCGCGCGCCTCGTTTGACGAGACGTTAGAGCTTGGCTGTCAGCGAGCTTAATGCCGGCACCTTCGCATGCAAATCAGATTTCTTAGTGAGACCAAAGCCGTTTTTTCGATGAAAGAACATGGAGTTCATCATGGACCCGACAAAAATCGCCATGGTCCCTCCGGGACAGTTTATCTCCAGATTGATTCACCCTTCGGTTTTGGCAGCGGCGGAGATCAGCAACCCGCTTCCTGAGCCGGAGAAGAGCGAATCAGCCGGAGTCGTTTCCTACACCTACAAGGGCAAGAGCGGTCGCCTGTTGATGCGCAATGACGGCGTCCGCGTGCTTGTCGAAGCCTGGCACAAAGAATCGAAGATTCTCATGTGCTCTATCCGCGACCGCAAGCTGGACGGAACCGATAAGAGCTCGCCTCTGACGTTTTACCCGAACATCGATCCCGCCTGCAATCGCCTGCCCGCACCGGATTTCACAGCCTGCGAATTGTCGATTTACTCCTGGGATCCCTCGACGCTGCTCGATGGTGTCACCGTTGAAGGCGCGCTCGGCCACTTCATCGCCGACCCCGACTTCTATGTCTGGAAGAACTTCCGGCCCTCCATGTTTTTCTCGCTGTGGGAACAGGCTTTCCACATCGGGCGTGGTCCCTGGCAGTCAGCCAGACCGATGAAGGGCGTGCCGCAGTTCTTCGTCGCTGAGGCAATCAAGCTGCTCAAGGAGCTGGGCTACAACCGCGTCGATGCGGTTCCGAGCTGGTTCAACGTGGCGCGCTTCTTCGAGCGTTACGGCTTCCGCTTCACCTACGGCGAGCACGAGGTCATGTACAACACGCTCAGCCAGGCGCTCGATGAGTTCTCCGCTAAGGAAGGAACGCCGTTGAGTGTCATCCAGCAGACCTGGCTCGTTTCGCTGCAGAACATCCCGGACACCTACATCCCGGATGAACTGCGGCTCCCGGCTCGCTGGCCCGTGACGCACACGAATACGTACTGGGTGCGCATGCATCTCGACCTCAATCCGTATGTGGCGCCGAGCACATCAGACGAGCGGTCCGCCCACACCGACAGTCCGAACGAGAGCTTGCTCATGAAGGGCATTCGCGCTCTGCGGCGCCTTGCCTGCCATGAAGAAATGCAGGTCAAGATCAGCTCGAGGCGGCGTTGCCCATGCAACTCCAGCCTGGGCGAATCGAGTCCTGGTGCCACAAGCCCGAAAGCAACTCGCAACGACTGACCGTTCGGCGACTCGCCTGAGCATGCCGGAACCGGCAGCGCGCCATGAGTGAAACGACCCGCCCGAGGTGCAGACCTGTCAACCGATTGCTGTGGTGTGCCACATCCAGCCGGTTGGAAGAACAGGTTTCACCTCGGGCGGTCATCGTTCAAATCGGCTAACCATCCTGCTTTCCTGTATCTATTTTAGACATCCGATGTTCTACTATTCCACCTAATACTATTCGGGCGAACAAACGTGACGAAAGAAAATCAAAGGAGCAGCAAGCAAGGGAAGACACGCTATCGTGCCTTCCCTGTTCGCTTGCCGCCACAGGCGCCTCCACGAGCAATCATCGCGCCAGCTGCTTTTCGTGCTGCGTTTGCCACTTGTGCCAGCGCGGCGCCAGTCCGCGGAAATTTGAATAGCGATCGGTCGCATTCAAACTCCAGATGAAAGCGCCGCTGTAGCCGTTCATCAAAAAGTCGTCGAGAAACAACGGCAGCTTGTTTGATGAGGGAAACTCACCCACCAGGATGGGCACTTTTGAGTTAAACGATTGAGCCGGCTGAACGAACCACGGCATCAATGAGCCATAGTAATGCACCTCGAGGAAATCGAGAGAGCAATTCTTCCACATGCTCAAATACTTGCCGCCGGCGCTGCCGAGCGTCACCCACTGCTGCGTATCGGCATGCACAAGAGCCGCGACTCGTTTGACGAAGTCGACCATGATTGGCGCCGGCACCTCATCCATGGTGCGAACGGCATGCATGCGATGCAGGAAGTTTATCGCCGCCGACGAGAAGGGACCAAGTTGCATGGACCATTCAGGTTCGTTGATCACTTCCCAGGCGATGATTTGCTTCTCATGGGCATAGCGCTTCAGGACAGGCACAATGGCGTTTTCCACCAGCGTGCGCTGCAACTTCGCATCGGCAATCAGCGTCGATCGACCGCCCACTTGCACGCCTCCGACGACCTCGCGCGTCTTCAACAAATGGAAGTCGAAGAAGACGAAGACAATCTGAATGTGATGCCGGGCGGCAAGCTCGATGGCGGCATCCATGTCCGGAAAGACAAAATCATCCAGGCCGATGACACTACCATCGGTGGCATAGCGAATGCCGGCTCGCCCATCGCAGAAGAGAAACCACCTGATGCGGGTCACTCCCTGCTTCTCCAGGTAAGCGAAATCGGCATCGACGGATTGTCTGGCGGCTGGATCGGAGACACCCGTGTGCCCCCAGCTATTGGTGCCGAAATCCTGCCCATAATGGTGCCAGGGATAGTTCACACCAAGCATGAAACCCTTTGGCAGGGCTTGTGGTCCGTTCCTCTGCATGCGCAGGAGCATAACGGAAAATAGAACTGAGCAAAGAGCGAGGCAGGCGAGAATAGCAGTTGCCCGCGCTCGTTTGGTTGAGAGGTTGAGCATATATCACCATTGGCCGGCGCACCAAATACGATGTCACCGGTACATATTCAAGCGAAGCAGAAACTTTAGAGATTGAGGCACAAGCAAACGCTCGTTGGGAAGAGAGCATTAGTGCCTAAATTGCTGTTTCAATCAGACTTTTCGTTTTATTCCCGAATCAAGTGGCGGAATTTAAGATGCAGCTCAAACTAATGATATTACCTGGTCCAAATCAAGCTAGCGCAGCCATGCCCATTAGTTAACATCGTCACGAATCAGTTTACACTCTCAGGCCTTGTGCCATGTCCGAAGCTGATTTTCAGTCTAATGTCTATGTTTCGTTCTTGCCTAAAAAATAATTCCCAAAATCTTGAGACGTAGATCTGGCTCACTTGAAAAGCATATCTTGTGAACGATCCTCGATGTTACCTGAACTGATTCACTGACGCTGCACACATCTACTGCCTTCATCTTCTGCCTTTTGAGATTGCACTGAACGCTTTGCGGCGCGTGGTGTGATCTTTTGGCTGATTTGCGGCAAGGATGGTGTTAGCGGGCTGTAGTTGCAACAATATGCATACGGCTTTTCGGGACTGTCGAGATGTTCACTATCTTGTTAAACCGAAACTTAACCGGAAAGGGACTCAAATGAAACACAGATCAATCATCGAATCGACCCAGGGCTTTGAGCGCTGGTTAATCGAGCAGATGGAGCTTCTGGGCAGCCGGATCGTCAAAGGCGACCTGAAGAAGAAGCACCTGGACATGGCTGTCGATCCCTTCGTTCACCTGCGCGCCACTTGCTACCGGTACGTCGAGCTCTTTCCCGAGCTCTGCCCCGAGCTGATGAACGCACCGATCGTCAACGCGGTCGTCGATCTCCACCTCGAGAACTACGGGGTCTGGCGCGATGAAGAAGGGCGTCTCATCTGGGGTATCAACGACTTCGACGAGGCGTATCCGTTCCCGTACACCATCGACCTCGTGCGTCTGGCCACCAGCGCCAAGCTCGCCATCCGCATCCACAACCTCAACATCAAAATCGGCGAGTCTTGCGAGGCGATTCTCGAGGGCTACATCGATGGGCTCAAGCAAGGCATCAAGCCATTCGTCCTTGCCGAGCAAAACGAAGAGCTGCGCAAGATGGCGCGCAAAATCCTCAAGGATCCGCGTCGCTTCTGGCAGAAGCTCGAAAGTCAGGTGAATCGTCGCGCCAGGGTGCCCGAGAATGTTCAGGAAATCCTGGCTCGGCATCTGCCTCAAGGAACGATCGACATCGACTACGGCAGCCGCGTCGCCGGCGAAGGCAGCCTCGGTCGCCAGCGTTTCGTCGCCCTCGGCGAATGGAACGGCGGACGCATCGCGCGCGAAGCCAAAATCGCTTTGCCGTCCTGCTGCGTCTGGGCCAAGGTCGGCGGTCTTACCACTGCCAAGCATGTCGGCACCACCATTCGCGAAAGCCAAAGGACTCACTCAGGCGATCCGAAAGCCGGCATCGACGGCGACTGGGTGGTCAGGCGTCTGGCGCCCGACTGCGCTCGCATCGAGTTCGCCGACCTGCCGCGCAAAAACGAAGCCGTGCTGCTCAATGCCATGGGTCGCGAAATCGCCAACAAGCACCTCGGAACGCCCGACTGCCGCTCCGCTATCCTGGCTGACCTGCGTCAGCGCCCCACGGGATGGCTCAGCGCTGCGGTCAAGACGATGACAACCGAGTGCGTCGATCCCGATTTCGTAGAGTGGCGACAGTACATGAAGAGCCAGAAGTAGCGCCGTCACACGAGACCCCGCCTGACGGCTTGGACTTCCCACCAGACGGCTTTGGACTTCATGCCGGGTATTGGAGAACGGGATGTGCAGCCGGAGTTCGTTGCATTGCGCAGCGGATTGCCGGTTGCACGTTCCCGTTTTTCATCGTTCCTCGACCGTCTACTATACTCCATCGTTTTGCACGGCGGCACAGCGGCACGGCAATGAGTATCGTTTATAGGGCCACTTTTTGCGTTTTGCGGCCTCTTTTACGACACTCATTGTCAAGAAGGGAGAGGACGACTGGCGAATCCACGTAGCTGATATATTTTGCGACATCAAAAAGAGAAGATTTTGATGTCGTAAAGTATATCAACGCCTTTTTGGCCGGACCTTCATCCTTGAATGATTCGACCGGTTCAAGCCGGGAAACGGTTGCATGAATATCGCAACTATTTCGAGGAAAAGCTGATTACGCAGGCGCCTCGAGATGGCACCACATTTGATACCACATCAAGTGCCGCGCGCCGGCTCTACCGATCAAATCCAGGCGCCCATTGAAGCAGCTCTTTTCATACTTCTGATATTGTCGATATCAGTCGCTAAAACCCCTGATCAGCCCCGAATTCGTGACCAAATATCCCGGCTTGGGAATATACACGTGTTAGAGGAGCGTCTGCAGTGAGCTGGAAATCGCACCGAATTCCGCCCCGCAGACAGAACTAAGCTTCACACAGGGCAACGGCAAGCCTCGGATACGGGGGCAGGAAACAACATGGCCGAGGGAGCGAAAGAGCAGGGGAAAAAACCGGCTGACCCGGCGCGCCCTCAGAGCGATGTGCAGCCGGCAAGCAAAGCCAGCTCGCCGCCGGAAAAGGATAAATCGCTCGAATTCAAAAGCGGTGATGCCGGCTCGGCCAAAGCCGCTGCTGATGCCTACGACGGCGGCAACGGCAAAAACCAGGTGGCTACAAAAGAGACGGAGTCCAGTACAAAAGAGCCGGAATCCAAGCCGAAGTTCACCGATCTTGACCCCGAGGGCAAAAGGCTGCTCGATGAGATCAGAAAATCGTTTTTGTCGGCGCCCTCCTTGAAAGATGCTCAGGAAGGTTTGCCCAGCGATCAGCCGCCCCGGTTGAGCGTCTCCGATACATACGAGCGCGATCTCGGTGGGCGCTGCCGGCGCTTCGATTTCGGTGACGGCGTCGTGCAGTCGCGCGGCGCCACGGGCGTACGAACAACCTTCCTATCAGGTGAAAACGGCAAGCAACGGCAGACCCCGAGTTATAAGGGCGAGGCGATCGAGTCCATTACCTTCAATGCCGACGGCGTCACGATCAGGACAAAGAGCGGCGAGCACAGGCTGGGCGGCGATACTGCTTTCGATGTGCCGGCGGCTTTGAAATTCAAAGCTGGAAAAAACGAGATTGAAATTCTCGCCAATGGCGACAAGCGCATCAAAAGCGAGCGCGGCACGGTGATTCAGTTCAGCCCGTTCGACAAAGAGGGACGCAAATTGCAAACGATTATGCAGAGCCAGGGGCGCAAAATCGTTTCCACACACTATGCAGATGGAAGCCAGCAGATCGATTTCGATCCTCCTGGTGAAAACGGTATAGTCTCAGCCCGAAAGGGACCCGGAGAGACGTCATATCGGGCCAAATATGCCACCGAGATTGGTGCAGAGCTGAAAGAGGCAGCCTTCACCGCGCGAGCAAACGGCAAGACGGAGGTGGTGCGGGTCGCTGCCGGAGATGGAGAAAAGCCGGCGCCGCTCACTGCCGAGCAGAAAAAAGAACAGGTAAGGAAGTTCGATGCGGGCTTCGGCAACAAACTCAATCAGCTAAGCGGGGAGATAGAGTCCGCCACCAGGGGCAGTACCGCTTTCCGGGAAGATCTCTCAAACACGCAGTTGCAGTCCTTAACTCTGGCTGAGAGCATCGGCCGGCAGCGCGCCATACAGGCAAGAAAGGGGGCGGACTCAGATGCAGCTCGCCAGAAAGAGAAAGATTTCGAGAAGCAAGCGGAGGAACTGCGGACAACCGAGCGTGACAAGCTGCGAAACATGCCCACGAAAGAACGGGACCTGCGCCTGGCTCGAAGCTGTTTTCTCATATCGAGCGGCACTGATGAGAACATCAAATCAGGCGAAAAACAGTTGCTCGAGCTGGTGCGCGCCAATCCCGATCTGGCCTCCGATCAGAACTGTCGCGAACTTGTCAGGCGCGCCTATTCAGAGATGGCCGCCAAGCGCGACGTGCGCGGGTTGGGCGCATACAAGAGCAGCCTGAAAGTCGAAGACGTCCTTCCTGCCACCACCGATGGTAACAAGGGTCCGGCGCCCAAGCCTGGTGAGAGGCAAGATCCAATCGACATGCTGCAAAAGGCCTCGAAAAAATATTTCGATGAGGGCATCGAAAAAGCATTGCCGATGTTCCAGGCAGCAGTCGAAACCTCACAACAGAATACCAGGGACAACGAAAGGAAAGCGCTGGCCCTGTTTATCACCGGACTGAATCAGGACTCACGTCTGGCGCAGGACAGCTTTCATGGAAAGGAAATTGATGATCTCGTCCAGGAGAGACTCGATCATGAGAAGAACGAAAGGCAGGCGTTCGACGATCTCCGGCAATCTCAAGTTGAGGCGGCCAGCATAAGAATCAACACCGGTTTCGCCAAAATCGCGAGCGGCGACAGCAAGCTTCTCACCGACGGCAAAAAGGACATTCTGCTTGGGCTGGAATTGGAACCTTCACTGGCGTCGAATAAGGATTTTCAAGAAAATTGCCGCAATGCTTTTAAAAGCCACTTCGAACAGAATCCGGACGGGAAGAGCAAGGAAGGGGGCAAGCCGAATGATGGCAAACCGTCCGGCGACAAAGCGAAGGAAGGCACCGCCGGCGGTGCAGGACGAGACGATGCCCAGGCAGGAGCCGCTAAGTCGGGCCTCAAGCTGGACGGATTGTATTCGCCCGATGTTCAAGATGACAAGCCACTGCAGCGTTATGCCGTGGACCGCGCGACCGACATCGGACTGACGGCGTTCGGTGTCGGACTTGCCGTTGTCTCGTACATCCGAATGCGCAACGCCGTTCGCAGAGCCCGCGCCGTGCGCGAGCAGGCCGAAGCGGCGCACGACTTGAAGCCGTCTGAGAATCTGGCAAAAGCCATGTCGAACTCGCATAAGGCGAAGCAGGCGAACGTCGAGTTCAAAGGAGAAACAAGCGACGGGCGAGCGGTGCTGAAGCGAACCCAGCCAGCCGGATCCGGCGCTGCCGATGCGGATAAACCCTTCAAGGAAGTGAAGCCGGAGAATTTCAAACCACAAAAGGGACAATTCGGCGATTACACACCTGTCAAGGTCGATGGAGAGAAGTTCTACGTAGACAAAGAAGGGACGGTCTTCGAATTCCAGGATGGAAAGCTCAAGGAGACGGCAAAGTCCAGGCAAATCGAAGTCGTTCCGCAACCGGAGCTCGTGCGCCGCGGACTCCTGGACAAACTGCCATCAGGCGCGCCGGCCGAAGTCAATCAGGATCGTGCCAACCTCATACAGGCTGACAGGCCGGTCAGCGAAGCGCAACAACAACGTCCTGCCAGACCGGCGGTCGAGCATCTTTATAATTCAGAAAGCGCAAGGACCGCTCGCCATCCCCAATCAATAGAAATCGACGGCGTGCAGTACAAGCCGGATCGATCGGGTAAATTTTACGAGCGCACCAACACCGAGGGCGCCGTTCTCGACCGCTTGCAGGCCTATGAGGACGCCGCCGGGCTGCATGTGCGCAACAGCAGAGGCGAGATGCTCATTGCTCCGGACGGGAGCCGTTCCCACCTGGACAACTTCGGCATACTTCGTCAATACGGCAGCGACAAGCAGTTGCGAAGCGCCACCACCCCTGATGGCACACGCTTCAGCTACGATTATTTCACCGACGGTCCGATGCGTGGTGCGCTCAAAGAAGTGACCGCCAGCAATGGTTATAAACTGAAGGTTATCGATGCCGAGCACTATGAAGTCACCAGCGGCGGCCAAACCGTTTCACGCACGGGCAGAGCCCAGGTCGATGGGCAGGGCGCCATCATTCAGACCCCGGAAGGCGGCGATTATTCGGTGCGGCGCGGTCTGGATGGAACGACGAGCACGGTCGAGACGCAGACGCGCTTCACACGAGTCGACAGCGCCGATTACGTAGCCCAGGAGCATCGCCTCTCTAACCTGGCTGATTTCCACATTCAAGATGAGGCTCGCCGCGCCCGTTTCTCCAGACTAGTCGAGGACCTCGGCAAATCATCAATGCCCAAGGCAGAACAAGCGCGCGTCCTCGATGCAGTCGGGCGCGTCCTCGAGGCCGGTCCGGATGCACCGGTCCCTCTGCACGACCGCCTGCGCCTCGCTGAGCAGAAGTTGCTTCAATTCAAGGACTGGAGCGTGGTCCGGCAGGGCAATAATGGCACCTGCACGCTGGGCACGATGGAAATAATCGTCGGCGGTCACAGCGCCGGAGACCTGGCCAATTTTGGAGCCGACATCATCACCACCGGCAAGTTCGTAGCCGCCAATGGCACCGTATATGATGCCACCAAAGTGCCCGGCGGTTTGAAGCCCGATGACGACGCCGCCAAGCTGCGCTTTCCAGATGCATCAGATATCGCCCGCAACCGCGATCTGGCCAATCCGAAATCGCGAAGCCACCTCAGTCAAATTCTGGAAGTCGGTCTGGCCAATGTGCAGCTGCAGAGCGGCACGCCGACGGCGCGCGCCTTGCTCGCCCACGACTGGGTGCAGGACCAGATCAGGAGCGCGGGACTGGACGCTGATTCAGTCAGCCTGCGCTACGGCAAGCTGAACCTGACGCAAGGCACAGGCGAGCGCATTTTCATGATTGATAAAACCGGGAAATCGGTTGCCCTCAACCTTCCCGATGGCACACCTTTGAACAGTCCGGTGATCCACAACGCCGATTTGCCCGAGATATTCAAGCAATTGACCGGGCGATATCAAGACGGGTTGGGCATCGTCAACGCCAACTTGTACCCCGAGGATTGGGCGCGGCTGCACATCGGCACGCCGGAAAGCCTTAGAGCGACCTACACGGTTGACTCGCCGGCGGCGCTGGCGCGCGTGCTCAAGCAAGCCAAGTTGCCCGTCGAAATCACCGCCTGGACCGGCAACCCGCCTATGTCGGACGCCAGGCCGGGCATGCATGCCATGGCAGTGGTCGGCTATGACGAGGCGAACGGCAAAGTGACGCTCATGGACACGAGCGCCAGCACCGGCAAGCCGCTTCTGGAATTGTCGCTCGAGCAGGCATATCAGTTGACCGTAGCGCCTCCTGAAAGCCGCAGCGGTTTCTTCGCGGATGCTGATCTAGAGGCCCTCATCGGTCGAAATAGCCGTTCGAACGAACGCTTACAACGTGCGATCGGCGACGGCAATTTCGATGCCCAGAGCCGTCGCGCTTTTGCAGAGCAAGCTGAGTTGTTCAACCTCGGCGTCAGAGAACTGAGCGTCGAAAAGCTGCAGCGCGAGCTCTTCGATCTGTTTGTGGGCGGCAACGAAAGTTTGCGCTCCGATCCGGCGATGAAAAAGGTGCAGTTGAAAGTCACCGACGGCAGCGAGGCTAAGCTGGTCTTCAAGACCAAAGAAGGCGGCTTCGACGTCAGCTTCACTCCCCTGTATCGCGACCGCAGCGACGGCAAAGACGAGTTTGTCTACATGGAATCGGGTGTTGAAAAACGCGTCCCAGTCAAAGATACGACCATCGAAGGTCAGATCCCGAAGAGCATGATTGATGGCGTCAACAAAGCCGCGACACCGGATGCTCGCTCGGCAGCTTTAGTTGACATCGAAGTGGCCATGACCGACATGCTGAGCAATCTCGACAATGTCAGCACACGCCATCAACGGCTGGCAGACGTCCTCGAGCAAAAGCCGGGTGAGATATCGACAAGCAATCGAAGAGAGAGCCTGGAATCGCTGGCCGCTCTTGACACCGCCCGCAGTGCCAGAGCGGTGCAGGGGACTCGCGCCGACTTCGATGCCATCGCGCGAGCCCGGGTGGAAGGACCGCCCTCGGCCGTGAATATCGAGCGCCCCGTCACTACTCCCTCCGATGCAGTAATCGTTGAATTCGAGCAAGGTCAGCTAAAGACCGGCGATCCAGCCAGACCGGAAACCATGAAGCCGCTCGATCAGGCCATGGACAAGAAGGTCGAAGAATACTTTCGCAAAGCAAAGGAGAAAGAGCAGCGCGACTACGAGAGCGAGAAAAAGAAAGCCGAAAAGCTTGTCGATCCCGAAGCGCGGCGCAAGGCACTGGAGGCACTCGAAGCCAGAAAGCTGGAGAATTTGCAAAAAATCGAGCGCGATCAGATTCGCTATCAAACCGAGCCGCAGTATCGCCTTGAAATGGACGCCAAAATGGCACGCACGGCCAGGGAGATGGCCGGCAAAATCGGCAAAGGCGCTGCCACCGCCGGTGGTGTAGCACTGAGCTTTTTCATCGTCGCCAACTATGCCTTCGGACATACGGGCGGTCGTCCGGTCGAGCAGGACAATTTGCCCAGCGCCAAAGACCTGCGCCGCATGAACCGCCAGGCTCTCGAGGAAGAACTTTCAAAAGAGACAAGCACTTCGACCGCCAGACCAGCGGGAACGCCGCCCCTGTTCGGTCAAGCCAGCATCGAAGACAATCTTGCCAAAATCTCGAACGAGCTGCCCTTCCGCGCCTCGCTGCGCAAGGACGTCGAGAAGGCGCTCAAGGAGCCGGATAAGCTCGCCAGGGGCGAAGAGTACAAGGACCTGCGCGAGCACCTGCGCTCGGCGCTGCGAACCGGCCAACTGCGCGCACCGGCAGCCGGCCAGATAAAGGATTTGCTCGACAAAGGCAGCTTGCCGCCTGACACCCTGGCGGCGCTCAAAAAGGAAGTGAGCAAAGGGTTAATCAACCCCGAGCTCATTCAGCGGCATCTCGACGGCGAGAAACAAAAAGCGGCAGCGGCAAAACCGAAGTTCGAGAATCAAGCGGCCATTGAAGATCAACTGGCGGTCTTCCAAAGCGTTGAGCGCCACAAACCGAAGTTGCCGTTTGATCCGGCTCTGCGCCGCCAGCTGGAAAAATCATTTGATGATCCCGAGCGGCTCGATTTCGATCACCTGCGCGACAAGCTCTATGTAGCATTGAACAATCTCCAGATTCGCCCGGAGATTCGCGATCAATTGAACAAATATCTCGACGGCGATCTGAAGGGTGATGACCTGCGCAAACTCAAATCCGAGGTAGCAAAAGGATTGTTCCGTCAGGAACTGGTTGAGAAGTCGCTCGAGGGCAGAATAAAACCGGGAACCGATGAAGCGATGCGAGCCGGCTTGCAAGAGACGCTGCGCGGCTATCTTCCCGTTCTGCGCCAGGGAGCCCTGGAAGACAATCTTGCCGCAGCCTGCAAAGACAATCCTAAATTCAAAGATGCCTTGCCGTTTAACCCAGCTCTGCGCAAAGATCTGAGCGACGCTATCAGCAAAAACTTTGCCGATCTTGGTATCAGCCCCGATATCATCAAATTGATCGAAGCGAGCGATTTGAAGCGCGTCGATCTGCAGATCACGAGCGACGAGGTAGAAAAGCTCAGGGGGGCGAAGATCAAGCTGCCGCCCGCGCTGATCGCTGAGATAAAAGCCGGCCTCGATAAAGGACAATTCAAAAAAGAGCACGCCGAAATGCTCGAAAAATTGAGCACGAACGATCTGAGCGCGCTCGAGGCCGTGCAACTTCAAGCATCCATGGGACTGCGCTCGAAGACGAGCGGTTTGTATGAGCCCGAGTTGATCAAAGCGGCGTTGGAAAATGAGATCAAGACCGGTCAGTGGGGGGCAGTCAGCCAGAGCGCTTTTGCCAATCTCATTCAGTACACCACTGCCGATGCCAACGTCAATTATCGTTTCCTCGGCAAAGAACAGCTCAAATACCTGCCCGCCGACAGTCCGCTCCAGATTCCTGCAGGCATGAGCTTCGAGGATTTCCAGCGCGCCCTGGCCAGTGGAAAGCTACAGCTCAAGCTCGATATCAATCTCAACCAACCTCCCGGCAGAGATGACGTGGAGAAACTCTACAAGACGATTCATTTCAACAAGGAAGCACAGAAGGTTGTCGAAGCGGGCTTCAGAGATAGAGATTACCGCGAGCTGGAAAAACTGCTGGTGAAAATGAATCGCCGCGAATGGATTCCAAAAGAGCCGATCCATGGCGACAGCTTAGAGTGGGAGCGGCGTTTGAAAGAAGTGGCTCCGATTGCCAGCTTGTATTCGCAAGTGGAGGGAACGGAGAAAGCTATCGAGAAAATGATGGCTATGCGAGAAAAGAATCCCGGTTGGTATGCGCAGCTCTTCGGCGGCACGACCAGCAAAACCGATTGGATGGATGAAGCGGTGCGCGAGTACAGAAAACTGCAAGACGAGCGCGGGCTGGCAGTTCCCAAAGAACTATCGGAAAGCGACGACAAGCGCGACCGCTGCAAAAAATTGCAGGCATTCCTCGACAAGTTCCAGGAACAAGCGAAGAAGCAGTATTTGAAGGTGATGGACGATGTCGAGCACAACCGTTTCGTCATCTACGGCGATCGCCCCAAGATTGGCGGGCTCGATCCCGACAGGGTGAACGGCGAAGATTACAACCTGGTTCGCGATAACTTCTGGGCGAAGAAGAAAGCCAATGGCAAATGGGAGGTCGAGACCGAGACCGTTTACGCCCAGAGCCATTTCTTCAGTCTCTACGATTGCCCGCTCTTGTGCGGCACAGCCGGTGAGGTGAAAAATCACGGCGACGGCAAGCCGATGGAGTTCGACGAAGGCGACCTGGTGGCGGTGTTCGAGCCCACCAAAGCCAACTTGATGCTCGTCGAAGTGCAGAACTTGCCTTCCTATAAATTCAGCGAAGCATCAGCTTACTACGCGGCCAAAACGGCCGAGGTCGGGGTGGATGTGGCCCTTACTTACACAGGCTTGAAAGGCATCTCGACGGCGGGCAAGCTGGCTGTCAAAGCCGGTGAGATGGCCGCTGAGCAGGCCGGCAAGCAATTGATGCGCCAGGCCGTGAAGCAGTGCTTGAAGGGCGTCATGGACTTCACCCTTGGTGGCAGCGGCTTTTTCCTCAACAACGCCAAAGCACGTTATGATTCGAAAGTGGGCCAGACTCTCAATGACTGGCGGGGCAAGGCTTTTGTCGGCATGGCTTTCGTCAATCTCGCCATGGTCGGCAAAGAGGCGATTGGTTGGGCCGGTCAGAGAGCCGGCTTGATGACGGCGGCCCGCGCTCCGGCAGCAGCGGAGACGGCGAAGCTGTGGAAGGATCTGAGCGGCTTGCAAAAGGTCGGACGCACTCTCGATACAGGCAGTCACGTGCTTACTCAAGGTTACTTCCTCGGACTCTCCGGCCGGGAATTTACCAGGTTATGCGGTTACGACAAGAGCATCTTTGCCGATCATAAGGGCGATTCGCTTGAAAACACGCGGGTGAATTTTCTGGGGCGCAAAGCGCGCGAGATCCTGGCCGGCATGGAGAATCGCACCGCCGGCGATATCATGAGCCAGGACAAAGGCGGCGCCAGGCAAGCCGATTTCGGTGCCCACTTTCTGATCAGTTGCGGGCAACCGCTCGGAATCGGCAAATCCGCTGATGTCCGGGCCGAGATAGACAAAACGATGAGCAAAGCAGCTGCGGCACTCAAACTGGACGCCGATGACGGACAACGGAAGAAGACAACCGCAGAGCTTGGAAAAACATACGAAGGCGCCGGGTCGCGCGAGGAGAAGGAAGCGGCCGCGATCGCACTGATCGAATTGTCCCGCACCGCCAGCGGTACCATTGACAGAAACGTTTCCATTGCCGGACACTCGGTGCGCGAGCTTCTCGCTTTTCTCAAAGGTGAACAGGCAGGCGGCACCCCGGAGCGGCAACTGGTCGCAGCCCGAGCCCGGCTGGGTTTCGAGGACATTCCCGGGCAGGATTACGCCGGCGTTTGCGAGCGCGTGCTGAAAGACAAGGGTGCCTCGGCTGATGCGAAGATGCAAGCCATTGCCGGTCTTGGCATGAGCATGTGGGCGGCTCAAGATACTGAAAAAGGTTTGAAGAGCGGCGCCGAGCATTTGGAATACTGGAGCCGCAGCCACGGGCGCTCGGCAGCCGAGTTGCAGCAAAAACTGAACGACATCGTCAAAGGAGCGAGCGGAGAAGAAAGCGCCGATCTGCGCGCCTTCGCCGCCAACGTTCTCTTCGCGCTCAATCGCGCCGACACATCCGATCGGGCTTTCTTGCTCAATTGTGCTTTTAAGGATTGGCAGAGCGGAAGAGCGGCGGGCGAAGACCAGTATGCCCGAAAATTCATCGCCGATCTTCGCGAGGATCTCGTTTTCCAGCCGCCGAAAAACGCTCTCGAATACCCGGATGCGAAGAGCAGCCAGTTGATGGCTGCCACCGTACTTGCCACCATGAAGCCACCGGCTTCAATGCAGGATCAGTGGGCGCAGCTGCAGAATCAGGTAAATAATGCTCTTGCCGATTGCGTCACCTTCCGCTGCCCCGACGTCGCCGTGCAAGCGCTTGCCAGGCTGGAAGGCGATCGCCTCAAGAGCCTGCCTGCAGAAGTTCAAGATCGCGTGCGGCTTAACGCCATCACGATGTTGCGCATGCCCAACTCAAGCGAAACGGCTGCCGGCGATCCGCTTGCCGCCAAGCTGGCATTGATGGAAATGCTTCCCAACCTTCTCGTGCACGCCAATAAAGATCAGCGCGAACAGACCATACAGGCGCTGAGCGACACAATTACCCCCGGCAATCCATTGTATGCCGGCAGCTATCCCGAGGTGCGAACGCAGGCGGTGCGAACCCTGGCGGCCATGGGAGACGCTTCCGCCGAGCCGGTTTTGCGCTCCTTGCTTCAGTTCAAAGATCGCGTTCCGGCCGAGCCTTCAGCAGAGGTGCGCATCGCCGCTCTGCAAAATCTGCACCGCATGATCTTGCCTGAAAACCGCGAGGACAACGAAAGATTCAAATCGTTCCTCAAACAATACATCGCCGCCGAGGGCGATCCGCGTGCCAATCAGATTGCCGAGGCTCTGAAGTTGATTCGCGAGTTTCGCCCGATTCCGCGTCCGGGCGACAAAGAAGAAGTTCAG
>JAJPJO010000019.1 GCA_021324135.1 Pseudomonadota bacterium | reverse complement strand
TCTGGATATTGAGGCGGCTAAGGATCACCAGTGAGGTTCGTAGCGCTTGGGACACTTTCCGTTACCGCAAACGACACTTTCTGACATACCTCTGCTGAACTCCATGACGTAGACCGATAGTAGATTATCGTACCAATCACAGCGATTGCTCCGGAGATAGGGAAGCTCACCCAGATACCCACAACCTGGAACTGCCGAAGCAGCGCCTCTGCCAGGACAAAACGGAGAACAAGAGCACCCATGGAGATCGTAAACGGGCCCCAGACCGCACCTGCCGCGCGCGGCGTCCCAATCAGGGCAGAGCAACATGCGGAGGCCAAGCAAGACCAGCTTGCAAGCCGATTTATATTATCTGCAATAGCGAGCGCGGGAGAGTGCGCGGGCAAAAACAGAGCAAACGTCCGGCTGCCGGTTAACTCTAAGACTAGGAGCAGAGCGCCCGCCGACACGAGACTGCAGACTACGCTAAGCCGAGTGATTAGCTTCACTCGCATCCAGTCTCCCGCGCCAAAACTGTTTGCAGTCATGGCAATCGCAGCTAGGCTGACTGCCATAGAGGGCATCATCACGCAATTCCAGAGCTGGTTTACAGCGCCAAAAGCGGCGGTCACATGCGTCCCAAACTTATTAACCAGGGACATCATGAGAATCGCCAGCAATGACTCACTCAAGAGCTCGACCCCGATCGGCCCGCCTCGTCGAATCAGCTCCCATGCCACTTTGCATTCCCCGCCTCGAACGACAAAGTTCTCCCTTGGAAGGCAGAGAAAGTGCCCCCGCAAGAAGAGAAAGACAATAAGTGCGCTTAAGCCGATACCCTGTGACAATACTGTGGCCAACGCTGCTCCCTTGATCCCCAAATGTGGTATCGGTCCGATACCGAAAATCAAGAGTGGATTAAATGCCCCATCGAGGCCGATCGAAAGTAAACAAAAGTAGAACGGCGTCTTGGCATTTCCCGCCCCTCGCAGGGCAGCAATGATCATCCCAAACAAGTAGCTAATCGGAATGGAAGCCAAGATCCAGCGCAGATACTCCTCCGCCTGGTACACCGATTCCGGCGGCACTTCCAGCGCTCTTAGCAGCTCGTCGCAGAGGCCTTCCCCTGCGGCGAAGGTCAAGATACCCAGCAGCGTGAACACCGTCCAGGCGGCCCTCACGACATGCGCTACATCCTTTGTAGTGCCATCTCCAAGGCAGAATGCGATCTGAATAGTCAGCGCTGTAGAAATCCCAAGTGCTGTCGAAAATATGAACGTCACAACAGTATTTACATTTGAAGCCGCAGCTAGAGCCGCGTCCCCTAGGCAGCGCCCAACCCACATGGCATTTATCAGCCCGTCGAGCACCCCCAAAATGTTGGAGGCCATAATGGGAATAGCAAGCGAGACAAGCGCTAGGCCGATCTCTATTCGATCAGAGCGCATGAAATTGTGCCCTGTGCACGAGGAAGCGCCCAAACAGTTCGTGTTGGGCACTTCTTGACTTCATCGCGTCATGGCGACTTGTCGAATACGAGCTGTTGGCGACGCTACTATGGCACTAATAAAGATGTCGATAGCTCTTGCGAAGCGTAGCATCGTCGACAACGAGAATCTGCTTCTAGGAAACGCCACAAATCCTGCAATTTCTGTTCCGACGTCCTGGAACACGACAGCCGGCTCGGAGTCCACGTCGAGATTCTTCAGGGCTGGATTGTTGAAAATGACTGGAGTTATTGTGTTATGACGTCCTGACCTTTTATGTTTGTTGTACTCTACGCCTCTACTTACAGGTATCCAGTTGAATCGGGTATTTTGAGTAAACCCTGGCTGAGGCGTCAAAGTATTAAAATAGCTAAAACTCGGATTCTCGCACTCTCGGCAAAATTCCTCGGTAACAGTATGAAACAGGTCCGTGAAAGTAGCATTGCGGTCGACCGAAATGTGCAAATACTGAGGATAGGCTAAGTATCCAACCGTATGCTGTATTATTGGGCTAGTCCTTCCGTCAGACATCACTTGAATAACCGTATCGAACACATCGCACCAACGCATCACCAGAGCGACGTAGGCAGTTAACACGCACATTACCAATGTGGTCCCCATTCTCCGTGCCAAGCCTGCCAATGCTAATCGGTCAGTCATGCTTAAAGTAACTCGAGCCTGAGCCCACCCGCTCGACCCTTCGGCGCTCGCATCTGCGGGGAACCTTGTGCGGCCCCACGCAGGCGGTCCGGAACCCAGAACCTCAAAATAGTCGCCAAGGCTGGTTCTTTGCCAGCTTGCATACTCAGGGTATTGCATCTGCACCACCGGAAGACAAATCTTGCGACCTTCTATGAGCTGTTCATATGTCGTGAATATTTCCTGCTCCAGAATGCCATTCGAGACACCGTCTGACACCATATGGTCCATGGCTAATACTAATATGTTTTCGCTTTTCTGAAGCCTTAGAAGCACAAGCTTGGTTAGAGGGTCAAAGCGGTAATCGAACACGTCGAATATCGCGGAAGCGATCTGCCGGTGTATCTCCCCATCAAGCTCGGATGGTAGGATGTCTGTTATATCTACCATGCAGAGGCTACAATCGCTCTGCTCTGATAGTTCTTGAGTGATTTCGCCATCCTGGCTGACAATATGCGTACGTAAGGCATTGTGCCGTTCTGTTACCATTGAAAGAACTTCGTTCAGGGCCGTCGTATGCAGAGCCCCGGAGATCCGGGTGACTGAAACAACTTCTCTTATTGGGCGGTGCCCCGCCGTTTTGCGTAATTGCCAGTGTGCAAGTTGATTGAAAGTCAGTGGAGCTCGATTCGGTCGAGCTTCACCCACAAGGCGTGGCTGAAGCAAGCTGCCATCCCGCTGCCGGGCGAAGAGAGCGAGCCGATTGCTGTCCAACTTGCGAAGGATCGCGACGTCGGCCTCGCTCATGGCACCCTTCGGAGCGCGGTATCGCAAGCAGCCATTCTCTACCCAAATGCGCACTCCCTTGCCGTAAAGCACTCGAATGGCGGCGTCAAAGTCCTGCGCGGCGGTATTTCCGGGTTGCACTTTGGCGCCTCTATTGCCCTTTCGTCTTCCGCGGTTACTACGTATGTACGTTGTCAGTTGTCTGAGTAATAGGGAGCATACCTTCGTCAAACTCCTGTTGCTGGTTGCTCCTATCAGCTTCATCCGTTGGGCACTGTAGTTTGGCCGCTGCGGCCATCTGTTGAATTGTGGGGTACCGAAATACTGAAGCTAATGGTAGAGTGGCATTCATGACTTCTCTTATGGCATTGACAAGGTTTATGCCAATTAAGGAGTGTCCACCGAGCTCGAAGAAGTTGTCATGCCGACCTACCCGCTCGACCTTCAGCAGCTCTTGCCAGATTCCGGCCAGCATCTCCTCTACTTCCCCTTGTGGCGGCTCGTA
>JAJPJO010000549.1 GCA_021324135.1 Pseudomonadota bacterium | reverse complement strand
GCGCGCAAGTTCAGAAGCTGATCGAGCAGGATCTGGTTTGGGTAAACGGCAAGGCTGCCCGCGCCTCTCATCGATTGAAAGAGGGTGATGCGATCTCGATAAAAATTCCTCCGGCGGAGCCACTGGATGTGGTGCCGGAGGATTTACCGCTCAATGTCGTTTTTGAGGACGATCAGTTGATAGTGGTCGACAAGGCGGCTGGCATGGTAACTCACCCGGGCGCGGGTGTAAATCAGGGCACGCTGGTTAATGCCCTTTTGTACCATTGCCGCAGCACCTTATCCGGTATCAGTGGTGTGGAACGTCCTGGTATCGTTCACCGCCTCGATAAGGATACATCCGGTCTCATCGTTGCCGCCAAAACCGATCTGGCTCACAAGCATCTGGCGCAACAGATGTCGGAGCGAAAAGCAAAACGCACTTATATAGCCGTTCTTGAGGGCATCCTCGATGCAGATGAAGGAACGGTCGACCAGCCCATTGGGCGTCATCCGGTCAAACGCAAACAGATGGCAATATCGGAGCGCGGCCGCCGTGCCGTCACTCATTTTACAGTCCTTCAACGTTATCGAAAATTCACCCTTGTGGAATGCCGATTGGAAACAGGGCGCACGCACCAGATCCGCGTCCACATGGCGCATCTCAACTGTCCTGTGGTCGGCGATCTGGTGTACAATCGCAAATCCACGGGTTCGGAGAAAGCGCGCGTCAAGCTCGGCTTGAAGGGGCAGGCGCTGCATGCCAAACGATTGTCGTTTGTTCATCCGAAAAGTGGCGAAGTGGTCGTGTTCGAAGCTCCTCTGCCTGAGGATTTGCAAAAGCTGATCGCCAGTCTTTGAGCGCTCGACGAGGACTTAGTGACCTGCGGACTGCTTCAGGGACTAGCGCTCCCTACTGAGTGACTAACGCTCCTTACTGAGTGACTAGCGTTCCATAATGAGTGATCAACGTTCCATATACTGAGGCAAGGTTGTGCGAAAAAACGTCTTCATAGCGATATCAATAATCCTATTTATTCTTGTGGCGGTTTTTTCATTCCGGAATACAACTGCCGTGTCGCTCTCGTTTTTCGGCATGCAGAGCCAATTGCCTTTGGCTGCTGTCTCTTTTGGTAACTTCGTCCTTGGTGCGCTTGCTGCCATGTCGCTCTGGACGATTCAAACGGTGAAACAACAGGTTTCAGAGCAGAAGCAAATCGAATGGCAAAAGCAAGATGAGAAGCTGGCTCTAGAGATTCAATCCGATAAAGAGAAACAGCTCGAGGCCAAAATCGCTACGCTCGAGCAGGCTCTAAAAGCGGCTCTCGATAAACAAAAGCGCAAAACGCAAGATGGCTGATGGTTAATCCGGACCGTTTCCGCCCATTGTCTTGAAATCGGATGCCTTCAAATTGTCGATAAACTTTTTGAACTCCTTCGCCTCCTCCTCATCCTTCTCGAGATCGGCGGGGATGGTGCCATCGGCGACCACTTGCGCCGAGACGAAAATGGGCGCCTTGGCTCGCAGCGCCAGGGCAATGGCATCCGATGGACGCGAGTCGATCGCCTTTGCATTGTCGAGCCTTGAATCGCCGAGGACCAGTCTGATTGTGGCGTAGTAAGTGTTTGAAGAGAGTTCGTTGATTTCGATGCGGTCGATTTTATAGCCGAGCGTGGTAATGACATTGAGCAGGAGGTCATGAGTCATCGGACGTTCGGGTTTGTGATTGTCAAGCGCTTTGCTGATTGCTTGAGCTTCAGCTACACCGATCCAGATGGGCAATGCACGGCGTTTTGTACTGTCGTTAAGAACTACGATTGGATGTCCGTTCCGGGCATCCAACGCGATTCCTGCTACGTGCATTTCGATCATTTGTAATCGATTCCGAGGTCACCTTTGTGTCTGGCTTGAGGACTGACTTTCAGATCATTTTACGTTACAAAGCTAAATACTCGCCACCTCTAAATTATTCCCCGAAAGCCTCACAGATATTTGCTTAGAAGTTTAATTTTAATTCGCTTGATCCTGCTAAAACGTGATGTTCTCTGGCATTCGGCTGTACTTCAGTTATAGCACTTTCTTATAGATGTAGCACAAATAGCGATATATTGAGGAATTATGAGCTTTTTCCGCGAAGGCTGATAAAGGCATGAATGTTTGCCAACGCTTTGACCAAACGTGCTCCAGTTGACATAATTTGACTTGATAAAGCCCCCTAGACGAGTCCGGATGGCGGAACTGGTAGACGCGCACGTTTGAGGGGCGTGTGGCTTAGCCGTGAGGGTTCAAGTCCCTCTCCGGACAGATTTTTCATGTGGTTAGAAACGTCAGGTGGTGGTGGTCCATGCCTGCCGTGAGTTCTGGCAACCACGTCCGCAAGCAGACTCCCGGGGGTCGTAGAAGAGCATGGAACTATCAATCAGAGCACAATGGCCGCACACGATCGATGACATCATCAAATCTCTCGATGGTGTCTGGGGTGTGGTCGGCGCGACTGGAAACAACGGCAATCTGTTTCGTTTGGAACGCAGCATGAAGCCGCCCACGACTTACACTCTCACTGAATATAAGGGCGATGATGAGTCGGCTGTGCTCAGCCAGAACGTCTTCGATGAAAGCTCCAGGGGCGAGGCGATCAACACCTTTGCGCGAGCGATCGGCTTTGAGGTCTAAAGGTGGCTACCTCGGCATAATCACGCAGGGCTCTCTCTCAACCGGGCTCGAAATGCGACTTGACGCGCGCCAGAGCGTCGAGGACTTGAGAGTGGGAAGATTTGTCGTGGTCGAGGGTGCCAAGTCGCGTTTCTTCAGCATGCTTACTGACGTGACCCTGTCGGCGGCCAACCCGACTATCCTGCTCAACCCTCCGCAGGACGACGATTTTCTTGTATCGGTTCTTTCCGGTGGTGCCACATTCGGTACCGTAAAAGTGCAGCCGATGCTGATGCTCGAGCGCGAAGAAGCCAATGAGCTGCGTCCCGTGAAGACCATCCCGAACCATTTTTCGCCGGTGTACGAAGCGACCAGCGCCGACTTCGCGCTGGTGTTCGGGGCTGAGGATGCGGAGAATCCGGAAAACCTCTGCTTCAACATCGGCAAACCGCTCAACATGGAGACTCCCGTGTGCATCGATCTCGGGCGTTTCGTCGAGCGATCGAACGGCATATTCGGCAAATCGGGAACCGGCAAATCGTTTTTAACTCGCATATTTTTGAGCGGCATCATTCATCGCGATGTCGCATCAATGCTGGTTTTTGACATGCACAACGAGTACGGTTGGCAGGCGATGTCGGAGAGCAAGGCGGCGCCGCGCGTCAAGGGGCTGAAGCAGCTGTTCGGGCACAAAGTGGTCGTTTACAGCCTTGATGCCGAGTCTTCCAAGACTCGCGGAATTCCTGATGCCCGCGAGCTCTACATTGGTTATAACCAGATCGAGATTGAAGACCTCGATCTTTTGAAAGGGGAACTGGCCCTCTCGGAGGCGACGCTGGAAAACGCTTACATAGCGCGCGAAAAGCTCGGGCAGGACTGGATCTCGACGCTTCTCGACATGTCGGGTGATGAGATTGAGGAGTTCACGCAAAATCATAAGGGCCATCCGACGGCGATGAAAACACTGCAGCGGCGGCTGAATACCATCGTTCAGAAAACGAAGTATCTGCGCCTGCGAGTCAACCAGGACTATACCGCCGAGATCCTCAAGCATATTCAAGCTGGACAACATGTAGTTCTCGAGTTTGGCAGGCAGAACAATTTACTGTCATATATGCTTGCCACCAACGTGATCACCAGGCGTATACATGCCGAGTACGTGAAGCGCTCCGAGATGTATCAGGCTAATCCTGAAACGGTCGAGGCGCCTCGCAAGCTCATGATCGTCATTGAAGAGGCGCATAAATTCCTCTCGCCGCAGGTAGCGAAGCAAACCATATTCGGCATTATTGCTCGCGAGATGCGCAAGTATTTCGTCACTCTGTTGATTGTCGATCAAAGACCAAGCGGCATTGATCCCGAGGTTTTGAGCCAGATTGGCACACGCGTCACGGCGCTGCTGAATGATGACAAAGATATTGATGCCGTTTTCACAGGAGTGTCGGGCAGCCAGACGCTGCGAACCGTTTTATCGCAGTTGGATCCCAAACAGCAGGCGCTCGTGCTCGGCTATGCGGTGCCCATGCCGGTCGTCGTGCGCACCCGATCCTTTGATGCCGAGTTTTACCGCGCCGTGTCTACCACGGGCTCTGAAGACCTTTCACCGGCTGCGGTGAAAGCACGCGGGCGCCAGGCCAAAGAGGAGCTTTTCGGCAGTTAGCGGGGGGTATATGGCACTAACCCTATTGTAAGCGCGTCGACTCTTCAGATACTCTACAATTAGTTGGGAACCCCCGGAGTCGCGGTCAGATTTAAGGGCAAATATAAAAAGGTTAAGTATAAAGATAGCGTTTGGCTGGCGCGCGAAAGCACGATTTTACTATTGGATGTGAGTGCAGCTCGACATGAGCACAGCATCAGAGAGCGATCAAGAAAACGAAGCCCAGGACAATTTCGTTGAGGGTAAAGAGCCGAGCGAGTTGGTTTTCTGCCTGCTGCTCGCTTCCGCTTACCTGGGTCTGGCTAAGTTTTGCTGGATGCCTCTGTTCAAGACGCAGAACTGGAAGCTGCTCGTCAATGTGGAAGGATTTTTCGTGGCCACAGCGCTCGTGGCCATCGTCATTGGAGCGCGCCCTTACATGGCGCCGTCGAGCCTGCAAATCAGCCACAGGGGTATCAAATATCGTGGTGCTTACTGGACTCAGAGAAGAACGGTGAACTGGGATCAGGTCTCACGAGTTTATCTCAGCCCTGAGCTCATCCTGGTTTTGTATCGTCCCAATCCAAACAGCAAGCGCATCTGGTTTATGCCGATCTTCTCAATCTACCTTGCTGAGCGGCAGAACATCGTCAAATCATTCATCAAATATTGTCCGATTCAGCCAATCATGATGAAAGGTCCGGCATTGATTTCCTGGATCATTCTCGGCTTCATTATCGGCTTGCTTGTGATCTGGTTCTTCTATCTGTTGACGCCGTAAGAGCGATCATCTGCCCTTGCGCTTCTTCTTTTTCCTTTTGCCTTGCGCTGGCTTGTCGTCTTTGTTCTCGGGCGGTTTGGGCGCCGGCGGCGCCTCGACTTTCAGTTCGCGGAGGTATTCGACCAGGTTATCGAGCTCCTGATCGTTGATGACCTCCTTTGGTTGTGGTGGCATGGCACCAACTCCGGTTCGCAAAAATTTCTTCAATTTGTCGTCTGTGGGAAAGTGCTCGGCGAGCTGGTTTAGCGCTGGTCCCATGCCGGCTTTTGCTCCCGGGTGACAGGTGTTGCAACTGCGAATGAAAATCTCCTGACCGGTGAGATCGGTCGTCATCCCCTTCTCTCGCCGCTCTTTGTCCTTGCGTTGGGCTTCGATGCGACGCATTTCTTCGCTCATTGCACAACCACCGGTGGTTGCAACCACTAGGATAGCAAGAGCGGCAATTCGGGCTATGCGAGACATATACGGCACCCTTGGCAGCTAAGTTTTACCACAGTTTAACATCGCCTAATTTTACGGTTTTTAGACCCGACTGATTGCAATGCAGCCACATCCTTAGACTTTGTAATAAGAAGACAACATCTCGATATTATCTGCTTAACACGCTGTTTACTTCCATTGGGTAAAGTAAGTAGTGTGGCGCGCTCCGCGATTTCCCATCGCGAGAAAAGCCCGGAGAGCAGCGCTACAAATATACAACAAACGCGAAACGCATATGTTTTGAGCGTCACTTACTAGCCACAACGGCGTAATAAAACCTCAACGTTATGCTAAAAGCTCTCTAGAAGCGGCGGTACCAAGATGCAATCGAACACGACACGAATTGATCCACCCACCACTCAAAAGCCAGAGGATGAGCATCGCATAATCATCCGGGGCGGCAAGCCGCTTTACGGACAGGTGAAAGTTGGTGGCGCAAAAAATGCCGTGTTGAAAATGATGGCAGCGGCACTGTTATCAAAAGAGACAACCGTGCTCAGGAATGTTCCCAACCTCACCGATGTGCACATGATGGCGCAAGTGCTTCGTCATCTCGGCGCCAAAGTCGAGGTCTCCAACGGTGAGGTAAGCATCGACGCCTCGGGAGTCAACGATTGGGAAGCGCCATATGAATTGGTCAGCCACCTGCGCGCATCCTTTGTAGTTCTTGGTCCTCTGCTGTCCAGATTCCGGGAAGCGAAAGTGTCTCTGCCGGGCGGTTGCGCGATAGGCGAGAGAAAGATTGATTTGCACGAGCGTGGTTTGAAGATTCTTGGCGCCGACGTCAGAATCGATCATGGCTACGTTTCAGCCAGCGCCAAGCAGCTTGTCGGCTCGCGGGTTTACCTCGACAGACCATCAAACGGCGCCACTGAAAACATCATGCTTGCTGCCGTTTGCGCAGAAGGTACGACGATAATTGAAAACGCTGCCCAGGATCCTGAGATCGTCAATCTCGCTCAGTGCGTCAATGAGATGGGCGGCAATATCACTGGTGCCGGAACTTATCAGATCACGATCGAAGGCGTTCCCTTTGACAAAATGCATGGGGCCGTGGTTGATACCATTCCCGACCGCGTCGAAGTCGGCACATTCATGCTTGCCGTCATGGCCACGACCGGTGAGGTAATCATCGAGGGATCGAATGCCCATCATCTCTATTCGGTAATCAGCAAAATGCAAGAGATGGGAGCCGAAGTCTCGATGTATGCGCCGGATGTGATTCGCGTCAAGTGCGAATCGAACAGATTCAAAGCCACCGACATCACAACTCTGCCGTATCCCGGCTTCCCGACTGACTTGCAGGCTCCGTTCATGCCGGTGATGTGCACCGCCGAAGGCACATCGATTGTCGAGGAAACGATCTACGAAAATCGATTCATGCATGCGGCCGAACTGCGTCGCATGGGGGCCGACATCGTCATCAAAGGCAACGCTGCCGTCATAAAGGGCGTCGATCATTTGATGGGAGCGGAAGTGAAAGCAAGCGATTTGCGTGCCGGTGCCGCGTTGATTATCGCCGGCTTGGGCGCAGAGGGCGTCACCGAAGTGACCGGCTTGCATCATCTCGATCGCGGCTACGATCGCCTCGAAGACAAACTGCGTTCGCTGGGCGCCGAAATCTACCGCAAGTAAGCGAATTGGGGCCAAAGTAAAGCAAAAGTCTACTGCTTCGCAATACTCCCGGACTTAATAAGCCAAGCCGGTTAAAATGCTAGCGGGGCGGAGCTGTGTCCGGACCGATTCGGACTGCAGTCAAATGTCGGGAGACGGTGTCATGCTTGTGATGAAATTTGGCGGAACCTCTGTCGGTTCTCCAGAGCGATTTCTTGGTGTAGTCGAGATAGTCCGCAGCAAGATGGAAAAACACGGGGCACCTATTGTGGTGCTCTCGGCCATGTCCGGCGTCACCGACATGCTGATCGAAGCCGCTCATAAAGCCAAAGAACGCGATCTCGAAGGCGCCCTCGAGGTGCTCGATCGCATTCAAGAGCGGCATAAAGATACGATCTATTCGCTCTTCCAACAGTCAGCCATTGTCGACGAGCTGACCGAAGAATTGGAAAATCATCTCAATAAGCTCGACATCATATTGCATGGCGTCAGTTATCTGGGCGAGCTGACGAAGCGCTCTCTTGATGCCATCTCCTGTTTTGGCGAACTGCTGTCCAGCTTGATTCTGGCCAAGTTGCTCGAGAAGAAAGGAATCGATGCCACCTGGGTTGATGCGCGTGAATTTCTGGTCACGGATAATGTCTTCGGCAAAGCCAATCCTTTATGGGAAACGACTGCTGCAAAATCGCAGGGGACTTTGCTTCCCGAGCTGGCTGATGATCGAGTGGTGGTGACGCAGGGCTTTATTGGTGCCACCTCCAATGGTATCACCACGACATTGGGCCGCGGCGGTTCCGACTATAGCGCGTCAATAATCGGCGTTTCCTGTGAGGCCGATGAGATCCAGATCTGGACTGATGTAGACGGCATGATGACCGCCGATCCGCGCGTCGTTCCTGAGGCGATGGTATTACGCTCGGTGCCCTTCCAGGTTGCATCCGAGCTGGCATACTTCGGAGCCAAAGTTCTGCACCCGCTGACTATCAAACCGGCTGTCGAAAGCTCCATTCCTGTGCGCATTCTCAATACGCTCAAGCCGGAAAGGGAAGGCACGGTCATTATAGATGCCGAGGCGGCCCAGAGTGCCATGCCCGGTCCTGTTTATGCCATCGCTTCCAAAAAAGGAATTACCGCCCTCTTCATCTCGTCGCTGAACATGCTGATGTCGCACGGGTTTCTGGCAAGGGTATTCTCGATATTCGAGAAGTTCCGCACATCGATCGATCTAATCACCACGTCTGAGGTATCGGTCTCGGTGACCATCGACAACAAGGAAAACCTCGAT
>JAJPJO010000359.1 GCA_021324135.1 Pseudomonadota bacterium | reverse complement strand
CTGGTCGTGTTCCGACGGTCACTCCGGGCTTTACCCCTGGTCGTGTTCCGACGGTCACTCCGGGCTTTACTCCTGGTCGTGTTCCGACGGTCACTCCGGGCTTCACCCCCGGTCGCGTTCCGAAGGTCACTCCGGGTGTCACTCCCGGTCGCGTTCCGACGGTCACTCCAGGTGTCACTCCCGGTCGCGTTCCGACGGTCACTCCAGGTGTCACTCCTGGTCGCGTTCCGACCGTCACTCCGGGCTTCACTCCGGGTCATCAGCCCGGTGTGAACCCGACGGTGCATGGCAAGCCGGACGTTCCAGTGCAATCGCCAGTGCATAATCAGAAGCCCGGATCGATCAACACCCAGCCGACTCCTGTTCACCTGAACGTTCCGTCGGCGCCGGCGCATGTGACACCACATCCGGTGACTGTCACGGGCGACCGGATGCCCACGCAGCACCTGGGGTTCCACCCGCCTGCCCACCAGCGCAACTACCGCGCACCGATTGGCGGGATTTACAGTGGTAGCTACCGCCCACCGATCGGCAACTGGGCGTACAACACGGGCTTCTGGTACGGTGGCACCTGCTACGGCATCAACCCGTTCTTCGCGCACAACTACTGGTGCCCGACCGCCTGGTTCTACTTCGGCCACAACTGCTGGTTCCGCCCGGGTTACGGTTACTACTGGACCCCGCCCGTGGGCTACAACGACGTGATCACGGTGGCGGTCGAAGAGACCTACACCGACTTCGAGTGGGATTCGTTCCTCAACCAAAACGTGCCCGTCACCCGCACGGTTACCTGGTATTACAACGCCTACTGGTACCAGGCCCAGGGCTGCTACGGCTACGTGGACTGCTTCGGGAACTTCCACTGGCTCCGCTACTGATGGAAAGGCTCGGGCATGGAAAGCAAGTCGAGCCTTACGATTGAGGAACAGTTCGCTCATGGAATAGCGATGATGCTCCTGAAGGAGCGCATGAACCTGCAAAGGCACTCATGCGTTCTTTCAAAGAATCATTGCTACTATCTTTTTCCATACTATGTATTAACGTACCGGTTGATTAACCACTTTTTTACGAAACAGCGGAATCATTGCAAAAACATCGGCGTCATTTAGAGCATGCGAATTGGCAAACCCTTGCCGCTGCCGATTCCCAAGGAATTGAACAACATATACTATGAGGTGATTCGTATGACAGCTCTACTACCTAAACTCGGCTCAATTGCACTCGTTGTCGGCACTTTGATTGCCACAGCCGCTCCCAGCTTTGCCTTCCCGGGCTGCAATCCCTTCCATCCACGTCGCGCTGAAGTCTTTCGACGAGATGCCGTTCTCCGTCATGAAATCAATGGTGATCGCGGTTACCTTAGAGGTCATTATGGACAACTGATGGGTGAAGACAGGGGTATCCTCCGTCAAGAAAGAAGAGATTTGAGAAGAAACGGCGGCTATCTGACCAGCTGGCAAGCCCACAAATTGAATCGCGAAGAAAACCGGCTGCAACGCCAAATCAACTGGGACCATCGCGGTCTCTAAGACCAGGTTTTAAAACGAGCGAACGAAAGGCATCATGATGATGCCATCAGATACGGTGGCAATCGAGCTGAACTTCCCAGGTAGTTATCAGCTCGATTGCCGCTTCTGATGCCGGTCAAAGAATGGAGACAGCCCGCAGAATGCTCTCGGTCAACTGCCGCGCCTTCTTGCCGTATGCCCTGTCCGCAGCTTGAATATTGCTTGCAAAAACGTAAACCTTGCCAGGTCTGACCACATAACCGACGAACCAGCCAAGCACATCCTTGCCAGCTATTTGATGTGAACCAGTCTTACCATAGAGGGTTCCGTTAGCCGTTTGATCGAGCCGCAGCATGCCGCGCACTATTGCAGTCGATCGTGGTGAGAACGGCAAATCATCATCAAGCAAACGCGACAGAAATAAGACTTGTTCATTGGCGGATATCTTCAGGCTGTCGCCGAGCCAAAACTTTGTGATGCCGCCCGAGATATCTCTATTGCCATAGCCGACTTTGTCGATGAACTTCTTCATGCGCTCTTCGCCAACAAGCGAGGCAACGCGCTGAAAATACCAGACGACGGAATTGCTTACAGCCGACTGCAGCGTTTGATCTCGGTTCCAATCACTGATGTCGTATTTGGTGCCATCCCAGACGAACGTGTGGTTTTCGTTCCTCACCACAGCAGTGTCCAGACCCGCTAAGGAATTGAAAATCTTGAATGTCGAGCATGGAGAAAGCCGTTTATCACAAGCCGCCGGGCGGAGCCGCAAAAATTTTCCCGACGACTTGTCGAGGAGCACGAAGCTGGCGTCGTAATCGCGGAAAGTTTCCTGCAGCTGCTCTTCAGTCAGTCCATTGAAGTCCGTTCCAGCCGACGCCAGAGCCGCACAACCGCTAGAAAATCCTAAAAGGACACTGAGACATAGTAATACGAGAATCCTGCCTGCCGCCATGAATGGCTCCTTCCTTGACTTACTGTAATGCACGCTACATTTTTGCACTCCTGTGAACATTAAAAGTGAGCAGTTTGCAACGAAAAGAACTTGGCCATTGCCAGCCTTCGTCAGTCAATATTTGCCGCCCCTGCTCAGGTGTTGTTGACTGCAGATCAGGCCTCTGCCAGTATCACAAACATTGCTTTCACACTACATATCTCAAGGGAACGAAGATCGCCGCTCTATCCATCAACGACTTTCGATTGCAATCGCAAAGCACCATTGGAGCGTGTCGGATTATCGATCTGAGTTGTCGCAACCATCAAATGAGAGCCGAAGGTGGAAACGCCTTCGTGTTGGATTATGAATACGCTAAGGTTATCCAGCGTCATTATCGTCGCGATATTTTTCTGCAGCGCCGCAGCCAGAGCGGAACCGCAGGCGGCAGGTGCTGAATCCGTTTCTGATTCCGACCAGGCAGCGGCCTCGCAGAAAGAAGCTGCCGAGCGAGCCATACGCGCCTACAACGAATCGATGAAAAAATGGATGCCCAATCCAATCGATGCCGGTAAGTTGAACGATTCCTGCCCGGCGGCGCGCACAGTGCTTTGTCGACCACCAGAGGCCAGTTCATCACATGCACCTGCGGCAGGAGATGCATCGGAGGCAGAGGCGCGGCCCGAATATGACGATGAAACGGCGAGCCGCTCTTCGGATTTAGCATCAAGCGCATCGGAGCTGCAACCCAACGATGCCAGAGATGTTCTTCCCGATCCCGCACCAGATACGGTGCAGGGCTATCCTTACGACATGTCTCGAGCGGCGCTTGAAGGTGCCGGGAGTCCCGATGCTGCGCGTCGTTCGCTCGAACGCGGCGGCATGAACTGGCAGCGCGGGCAGCAAATAGCCGACAGACTCGAGGATGCCATTCATCCAGGCTTTGGAAGATTTGAATGGAAAACCAAACACGGCGGCAAGGGTCGCATCGACTACATAGCCCCCCAACACTGCCGCACCAGGGGTCCTGGAATCTGCCTGAACATCACTTTCTAAAGGTTGCTTACATACAACTGGTTCTTCCTCGGCAATCGAAGGGAAGCTCGTCAATCACAGCTTTCCCTTCGATTGCCTTTTTCGGCGGCATTCGAACGACATCACCTAGTAGCTGAAGATTGAATGCTTCAGCTTAATGACACACTCAATGAAAGGCAATCGGAAGGGCAGGACCGAGGAGGCACTATATACAGTATCACTCCTCGATCCCTGCTTTAAACCATCCCGTTTGGGCGGTTCACATTCTCAGCATCACGACTTGACGCGGTTCCGAACCAACAGGTCCTCAGCATCGCGACTTGAGCCGGTTCAGAGCCGACAGGTCCTCGCCATCGCGACTGACCCGGTTTCGAAAAATCTTCAACGACTCGACCTGGCGCGATTTGGAATCGACGGATCGTCATCGGGTGCCACTTCTGTGGCGCGCGATTGATCGAAAGGACTTGTCAGCTTGTCGCCCGGCTCCGTCTTCTCGAGCGAACCATCCGACTTGTAGTATTCAGCCTTCCACGGTTTCCTTCCCTTCAGGTAGACGCGACGCTCGCCGCCGTTCGGCAGGCGCTCCGTCACTTGCACGAGCGTGTAACCGCCAAATCCCGAGAGCCACAATTGGCGATACTGCTCGGCGCCCGTGGCATCGACGGCGATCACCTCCATCTCGCCATTTTTCTTGAACGTGCGGGTCAGACGCAGCTTGCCGTCCTTTCCGTAGTACTTGATCTGCCTGGTGCCACGAGCCTCCTTCGTCTCCGTCCATAGCGTCTTGCCGTCAGAGCGGTACTCGCTCGTCGTAGTCGTCATGCCGATGGCGGGGTTGCCTTCGAGCAAGATGACGCGCTGCAGCCCCTGTCCGTCATTGGTGAACTGTGTGGTACGGAGTCCGCTGCCGATTGCCTCAACAATACCGGAGCGCGTGCCGTTCTCTCGAAATTCCTCAACGCGAACCTTGTTGTCTTTGAGCCGAGTCGTGATCTGGCGCAGCGTCTTGCCGATGTACATCTTGGTTCGCGACACCTCTCCTTTACTGGCATCGCCCGGTTCCTCTTCGGTGCGTGGCTTGTTGTCGTTCACGCCGGGGTCGCCAGGCGCCGGAGGCGGAGGAGTTGCCTGCCGAGCCGATCCCCGATCCTGAGCGGCGCTCATCGATCCGAGCTGGTTCATGTAGATCATGACCAGCATGGCGAGTCCTGCCTGCACAAACGTTTTTCGCATGGTCGTAGTCCTGAAGCTGACGCGCGAAACGGCGCATGCCACACGCATAGCAACCGCATCGCCTGAATTCTCTCGTCACTTTCGATCGCCGCGCATCGTTTCCCACCGCATCGCCATCACTGGCTCGGTTGTTCTGATTCCATTCTGTTTATGCCGGTGATGGGATTTTGTTGTGGCCTGCGATGAGCTTCAAAAGTGACAATCAAACCGTATCGTTGTTCGGGCGTTTATCACTGACTCTGTAATCTAAATGCTTACTTACGGTGCTTTGATTTTCTCGCTATATCTAAAGCATGCGCCTCTGGCTAATCCTGAAGAGTGAGTGTTTAAGCGGCTCGGCAACTCAAATGGTTAGCGCTAGCTGACAAATATCACAGGAACGAGTTCGGGATGAATTGGTTAATCTCAGCACCTGTGTGGGCCTGGTGCGAAACGCCGGTGCAAATGCGCCGCTGCAAGAGCGCCGCCACAGGCCTTGATACTTTGAAGACATCAGACACGCAGATCCTTTGCATGACATCTATGTTCATGTAGTAAAGATAACATTCACAATCAAAGAGAAACCTGTTTCAGCTTTTGTTTATAGCTTCACTCAGCCAACATGAGCTTAGTTCCATCTCTCTTGTCTTGAATTGGCTGGCCCTGGATTTATATCGTCAGGAAGTCCTTTTGAGTAACCTTCAGAGCAACTTCGATCCCGAGGAAACCGCCCGTATAACAATTTGAGAGCTGATGGGGACTCCTCTGTAAGGACAAGATGCTGTCGTCCTGTAACTGATCCAGATGGTCTGGACGGGATTGACGGCGCGTCGGCATCACGCCGGCAAACTCTTGAAACATCCAGTGAAAGGAACTGAGACAATGAAACAAACGACCAGCAAGTTCGTGGTGGCCGGGCTCGACGCGCCTGTTACCATCGAGGTAATCGGTAGCTTGTCCGAGCAGGATCGCCGCGTTCTTTCCGATGCAGCGCTTGCTTTCATCGCCACGCTCCACCAACGATTCGAGAACAGGCGCAAGCAGCTTCTGCAGGCCCGCGAGGATCGGCAGATTCGCCTGAACGGCGGGGAGCTGCCCGACTTCCTGAGCGAAACGGCCAACATCCGCGCTGCCGACTGGAAGGTCGCCTCGACCCCAGCCGATCTCCTGCAGCGCAAAGTCGAGATCACCGGTCCGGTCGATGCGAAGATGATCATCAACGCGCTCAACTCCGGCGCCGACGTGTTCATGGCCGACTTCGAGGACGCTTCCAGTCCGACGTGGCGCAACATGCTGCAGGGGCAGAGCAACCTGTCGGCGGCGGTGCGGCGGACGCTTACCTTCAGCTCGGGCGGCAAGCAGTACAAGCTCAACGACAAGACGGCAACGCTGCTCGTTCGTCCGCGCGGCTGGCACCTCCAGGAGAAGCACGTGCTCATCGAAGGCGAGCCCGTCTCCGGCAGCCTCTTCGACTTCGGGCTCTACTTCTTCCACAACGCTCACGAGCTGATCGAGCGCGGCAGCGGCCCGTACTTCTACCTGCCCAAGCTCGAAGGGCATCGCGAAGCACGGCTGTGGAACGACGTCTTCAACTTCGCTCAGGATCAGATCGGCGTTCCGCGTGGCACCATCCGCGCCACCGTCTTGATCGAGACGATCCTGGCGGCCTTCGAGATGGACGAGATTCTCTACGAGCTGAAGGACCACGCCTCCGGTCTCAACGCCGGGCGCTGGGACTACATCTTCAGCATCATCAAGAAGCTCGGCCACAACCCGAAGTTCACCCTGCCCGACCGGGCGCAGGTGACGATGGCGGTGCCGTTCATGAACAACTACACGTTGCTCCTGATCAAGACCTGCCATCGCCGCGGCGCGCATGCCATCGGCGGCATGTCGGCATTCATCCCGAGCAAGGAGCCCGAAGTCAACGCCAGGGCCTTTGCCGAGGTGAAGGCGGACAAGGAGCGCGAGGCGGGCAACGGGCATGACGGCACCTGGGTGGCGCATCCGGGGTTGGTATCGATCGCGCGCGAGGTCTTCGACCGCGTGCTCGGCGACAAGCCGGACCAGCGCGACAAGTTGCGCGAGGACGTGAACGTGACCGCGGCCGATCTCCTCGATCTCACCGTCGAGGGCGGCAAGATCACGGCTCAGGGACTGCGCACCAACATCGACGTCTTCCTGCAGTACGTCGCCGCCTGGTTCGACGGGCGTGGCGCCGTGCCGCTCTACAACAAGATGGAAGACGCCGCCACCGCCGAGATCTCGCGCGCCCAGATCTGGCAGTGGATCCGGCACGGGGTCGCTCTCGATGATGGGACGGTCGTCACCCTCCAGCACTTCGACGCTGTCCTGGCCGATGTTCGCGCGCAACTCGGCGCCCATGTCAACGACGAGCGCCTGTCCAATGCCGCGCGCGTCCTCGACATCCTGACGCTGCCTGGTGTTTGCCCCGACTTCCTGACGCTTCCGGCTTACGAGATCCTCGAGTCGAACGCGTCGGCGGAATAGCAACCCCAAGCACCGTCAGTGATACCACTACACTTCAGCCATTCGGTTGAGGTGCGGCCATCGGGTTCGAACGGGGAGCAACCCAGTTCGGCCCGATGGTCTTTCTTCGCATCAACTTGCCACTGATGCGCAACACGGTGGCCGGACCGGTTCAGGCGGACCAGCCCTTATGGGTGAAACGCGCGCGGCCCGTTCACATGAAAACCATCGATGAACCCAAACGAGGAGATGTGCATGACCGATGAAAACGTCCTTTTAAACGTCGACGCCAACTGGCGAGTGCGACTCGTCGATGCGCAACCGCGCATCGAACGGGGCGATGGCAAATTCTTCGCCGTCGAAATCAATAGCGATCTCGGCTTCTCCCAACCGATTATCCGCGAGAACGTGGACGCCTCGGGCTTCTGCGGGACCGTGGTACCGATCGTCCGCGAATTCGACGGCACCTGGAAAGTAGCCGTCGTCAGCAACAAGCGCATCGGCGCCCACGGCACCGAGATGCTCATCGAGGCCTCCCGTCGCTCGATCGACAATGCCTCGCCGAGCCTGACTTCCGGCCAGTATCGCGTGCAGGAACTCGGAGGTCCGGGGCGCTCCAACTCGGCTCGCATCATCGGCAAAATCCGCTGCGGGGTCGTCGATGTCAGCGATGTCGCATTCGAGCTTCCTGCCAATGCCTCCTGGATGACTTTCGCGGATTTCGCGGCCCAGTCCAGTGACATGATGGCGCAAGCAGTGCTGTTTCGCTTCCTCTGCTTGAAGTAGTCAGCCGGGCCAGGGAAGAAAACGCAAAGGTCGAGGGGCGCTTTCTTCCCGCCGCCTGATCGATTTGAGGCAATCAGGCGATGGGACTTGCTCTTCTGGTCTTCTGTCCCGCCCTGCTATAACACCTAGTATCTCACAAGACAAAGACGCAATCAGCGAAAAGCGAAGAGGAAGACCTCACATATCGGCATGGTTACTGGTTTTGCAGCTAGCGGGCCAGATGCGTACATGCATGAGCCAATGGCCACGGGCAATAGAATTGCCATCGCCCGTGGTGCTGTTGTGTGAGCTGGCTGTATCCAACATCCCGATTGCCGCCGGCATGGGGGGCAATAAGCCTTGTTCGGCAGAACCAGCTCTTTATTTTTCTGCTTTGAGATCGATCGTTTTGACTTCGGTAGATTCGGTGCGCTCGATTGTCACCACATTCTCTCCTGCCAGAACTTTCCCTGTCGCCCAGAGTCCGCAGCCAATGGTGGCAATCAGACCGATGAACGGCAAGAGTCCAGTGTAGAAGATGATGAAGATCACACCAATCCACACGAAGATAACGCCAAGAATGGGCATGTTCTTCTCCGTGCAATGTTGATCACTCCTCAGCGTGGGACGGTTAATTCCATCCCGCGGTATTTCTTGTACATCGCCCCCGCCGGAGCCTGATGCGCTGAGCGATCAGGCTGAGGCGAGAACATTGTGGGCTAAGCAGCGTGGCACTGCTTGCTATCAGGCAGCGACGTCGAAGGTATAGGTCAGGACCTTCGCGACGTTGTCCGTCTTGTGGCTTTTGTGCGTGATCGTCAGAACCGACGTTCCGGCCGCGACCGCATCGACATCGAGCGTGAAGTGACCCGGCAGCCCCGGACGGGTGTCATGTCCGTCGTGCTGCGGGCTTCCGATCTCGACGGATGCGCCGGATTGCAGCTCGGGCAGCCAGTCGTAGCCGGTGGTGCGATTCTCCACGAGCTTGATGACCCGTTTTTCGCCGACCTTGAGCTGGATCGTCTTGCCCGAATCGTCTTCGATGATGATGTTGCCTTGCATGGTTCTCATCCTTCAGTTGTGGCCTTGAGAGCGTGCGTTCAAGCGAGGCTCTGCAAGCCGGTTTTCACTAGAGCAGCAGAAAGCCGCCCGCGGGTATGCGAAGCGAATCGTTCGGTGGAACTCCTTTCTTGTTTGCTGTGGTTTTCTGGTGCGTTAGATTTCGCGGGATTTTAGTTGAGTTTATGATGCGAATATTCTGAACCTATCTATTCCGCCTCTTTAAAACCTCATTGTTCTCGAAATGTAATTGTCTCGTTTAATTACAACCAGAGCAAAACCGCTCAGGAAGCTCAATCAAGAAGATCATGCCGATCGTGTTTTAAGTAACATTGCAGGGCGATAAACGTACTTCCACACAATCGTGAAAAACAAAAAGGAAAGCTGATTCGCGCCAGGGAGATGCTCAAAAACCGAAGGAGAGGTGGACGCCCTCCTTTTCTGCGTCGATATGCACGTTCTCGTTAATCGGAACGCCGTGAACGTAAATCTTCTCCAGGCGCGGCATGCGTTTGTCACGATGGGCAGTGATGAAACCTTTGATGGTCCGCTCGCTGATTCTTGTGTTGGAAATGTCCAGGGTTCGCAAACGATGCAGGTCGTAGAGCGGTTGCGCCTGATCATCGTTGAGCGGCACATTGTAAATCTCCAGATCGTCCAGATCCTTCAACCTCCTCAGGTACCTCAGTCCCGCCGGGCTCACAGCCGTATCGCCGATGTGCAATGTCTTTATGCCGGGCCATTGCTCGGTAATCATGCTCAGCGCTCCATCATCAATCCGGTGACAATGCTGCAGACTCAGGTGTTGAAGTGGAACTCGCGCAAGCGGTGCTAGCCCGACAGCCGAAACCGGAGTGCTGGAAAGAGTCAGGATGTACATTGCTCGGCTGTCCTTAAAGGCGGCAAGCGAAGAATCCGAGATTCGGCAGTCGGACAAGGAGAGCGCGCTGAGCGGCAAATGGCCGATGGATTGAAAACCGGCTCCGCGCACAGCCGTGTTGTCCAGATGCAAAATGCCCAGTTTTTGCTTGCTCTTAAGAAAAGCCAAACCCTGATCGTCTATCGCAGTCGACGACAGATCAAGGTCCTCTATGTCTGGGCTCAAAAACGAGAGCGCCCGATCGGTAATATGGCTGCCCCTCAAAACCAATGTCCTCAGTGACTTTATACCGGCCAGCTCTTCGACTCCTTTATCGGTTATGGCGCTGTTCTTTAGAAACAGCGCCTTCAGGGGTAATTGCGCCAGGTACTTGCAGCCACCGTCAGTGATACCAGGTTGCTGATCCAATTCCAATTGCAGCACAGGCTTCCCAACCAGCAGCTTAAGGTCGGCATCAGTTATGTTGATCGGCACGCGCGTCAGATCTCGAGCAACCGTATAAACATCTCTACCTTTGTCATAAACGAAAGTGTCATCGAATGATCGCTGTCCGGCCT
>JAJPJO010000161.1 GCA_021324135.1 Pseudomonadota bacterium | reverse complement strand
ATACGCTGGCGATTTTTCCAAGAGGAAGAAACGTTTTTCCAAGAGCTGATTTCAGAGGAAAAAAGCTAAAAATTCTCTATTCTTTCAATTGCCTGGAAGCGTGATCTTTCAAGAACGCTTTGCTAATGCGAGGTTTGAAACGAGCCGGAGAATCGGAGCGGACAGGTTAAAAGACATGCTCCTTGACAGCCTTTTGAGATAACGTAAAGTTACTTTGAGAAGAACTGTCTTCTATGAAGCCTTCGAATCAACTACTGGCGCAGGTGAAATCACTATGACTAAACCACGATACACCGTAAATGGTGCCTTCAGTTCCGCTGTACCACGCAACAGCGTCGATGATTTCTCGCCAGGGCATGTTGGAACGGCCGTGAGCACCACGGTTCCCAGCGATGAGATTGTTGAACGGGGAGCGGTTTCTGACAGCCGCGTCTCAGGCAAGAACGACTTGAAAGAGTCCAGGCTCATCGATCGGCTCGGGGACTTGAGAGCCGAAGGCTCAAATAAAGATGAGGTCATCGACGTTTATCACCGCCTGGTGCGCCACTACCTTTCAGCCGATAAGCTCTCTCACGCCGAGCGAGCTCTGGAGGGCGCTCTGGCTTTTGCCAAGAAAACATACGGTGAAGACGATGCCGTTTTGGCTCCCATATATATCGAATTGGCGTTCGTGAATTACAAGCTCTCTGCGTTCCTGAAAGCAAAGTCTTATCTCGAGCCTGCCCTGGCTCTTCAAGAGAAGGAGCACGGCAAAGTCAGCGAGCAAGTAGCCTTCGTCGTCCACAAGCTCGGGCGCGTCTATGAGGCGCTCGGCGACTCGGTCGCGGCGGAATCTCACTATCTGCGGGCGGTCACCATTTATCAAAATGCCTTCAGCGAAGACGACTCGCAAATAATCGTGGCGCGCACCGACCTGCATCGGGTTCGTCGCAAGCGCAAAACCGCTTCTAAGTAGATTGAAAGTCTGATCTTCATTCAATTATGTAGTCGAAAACGGACCGGCATAACCTGCCTGCCTTCCAGTGGTGAGTGACTAAACCGCCACCAGTCGGCTCTTTCCGGCATTGCGAAAAATTTTTTCTGTTTTCAGAAACAATTTGCGGACTCGCGCGTCTCAAAATTCATGAAGCGAGTGAGCGCACAAACCTCTCAAATAAAACAAAGGATTACGACCATGAAAAAGACAAACATAATCACCTCGATAGCCGCCTTATCAATCGTCCTCGGCATGTTCTCGGCTACTCCCGCTGAAGCCAGAGGCAACAATTCATACAACCAAATGGCTCAAGCGATGATGATGCAAGCGCAAGTGAACCGCGCCCAGGAAGCCGCCTCAGCCGATGCGTATCAACAAGCACAATGGCAAATCGGACACGATCCTTCTCTGTATACCGCTGTTCCGGGAGTGGGCGTGGTTCCATCCAACAGCGCCACAGCCCAAGCCTATAACTCATACGCCGCACCTTACGGCTTCTCGCCCTTCGGCTATGCTCCTTACAGCAATGTCGGCTTCCTGAACAATGTCAGCGGCAGAGTGCACAACTGGGAACACCGCCATCATCACTGGTAGACAACTGCCGCTCAGGGCAAGTTCGCTACATCGGAGGCAATTGTCGCCCACAAGCTGATTAAATGCACAGTTTTAAACCCGCGTTCTTCTGCTGCCACTAAATTTAGTGGCAGCAGTTGCTTTAAAACTGTTAAGAATATTGCCTTTCAAGCCTCAAATGGAATCAATGCGTCCAGCCGTCCGTCTACGCCAGCGCGAAAAATGAGCGCTACAAGTGAAGGAAGGCATTATGAAGAGAATCAATATTTTATCGTTAGCCCTGGCCTTGTCGCTACTGGGGGGCGTTTCCGCCGCTCAAGCTAGAGACAATGGCTATAACGCCTATTTGAATAATCTGGCTCAGCAAGCCGTTTTGAATAGAGCAGCAGAGGCGAGCCAAGCCGATGCTTATCAACGCTACCTCTGGGACACCGGGCATGATCCTAACCTGTACACGGCGATTCCAGGCGTTGGTGTCGTGCCGAAAAGCCAGGCCGGCGCCTATTATGGCTATGGCAACACCTACGGCAGCCCCTATTACGGCAACCCGTATTATAACTACAGCAATAGTTACGGGACGGTCGTCAATCCTTTTTGGGGAAGACATCATCGGAGATAGGCGGGGCTGCTTGGTTGCAGCTCGAAAGAGCGAAGATCGACCCGGTGTGCTACGGAACGAGGTAGTAGAGCCGGGACGAAAAACTGACGGAACCGCCTCGGGGCCGGATTGGGCCTGAAGCGGTTCCGAAGCTGTTCGGCAGAGGTTGCTCAGCATTTTCCAACGCTTGTTCAGCATTCTGTAAGCCGTTCAGCTCTGTGCGGTTTTATTGGTGAGCATCTTTGTTGCTCGGACGGGTGTCCTGGCCCAAAGCGCTCGTGCCTGCGTTGTTCCGCTTACCTGGCCAGTGGCGGGCCGACATGCTTGTCGAGCCACTCGCGCACGGTTTGCACGGCAAAGCCGTCGATGTATTCGCTCTGCAGGATCGTGTGACCGCCGTGGCTGTAAACCGCGTAAGTCACATCCTGAGAGCGAAGCTGGGTCTTGAACAGACACAGAATGCTCGGCTTCGTCTGGTGATCGTCACAGGCTTGCAGGACGAGAACCGGCATCGACGGCGGAATCATCGAGACGTACTTCTCGGTCAGCCTGGGCATGCGCCTCACCTCCATCAGCTCCCCGGTGTCGAAGCTCTTGCGAACGAGCGGGTCACAGAGAAGCTCGCGCGCAATCCTCGGATCGGCGCTGAAGAAGTGAGCGATCTGTTTGCTGAAATCAATCTTCACGGCATGGAGCGTGAGGATGTTCAGCAAACTGCGCGGAATCAGGCGGGCGTAGTGGTGCTCCAGCTCGACAGCGGCACCGGAGAGGATGACGCCATCGACCAGTTCAGGGTGCTGAGCGGCAAGCCTGATTGCAAAAGCACCACCCATGCTCTCGCCGCCGACGAAGAGCGGCAATCCCTTATGGTTCTGGTGCAGCAGCTCGGCCAGCCTGATGAGGTCGTCATCGCCGTGGCGGACATAGCTGATCTTGGTAGCGGCGCCGGTGCTATAGGCGCGCCCGAGACCGCGCATGTCAGGCGCGTAGACGATGTAGCCGGCCTCGACCAGCTTGGTGGCGAGCTTCTCATAGAGCAGTCCGTGCTCCGGGAAGCCGTGGATGAGCAGAACAACGGCGCGCGGATCGTGGGCGGGATTGCGCCAGACACGCACCGGCGTCACCAGATGTTCCGCCAGACTGGGATTGTCGATGCGCTCCACCTGCACCGGACTGCCGCTCGACTGGGCGCCGGCGGACGCCGGAAGCAGGACCGCGGCGGACACCACGACCGCCATCACAGCTTTGTTCTTGACACACATCATGTTTGAAATCCTCCACTCTGTTCGTTGGGGGAAACGCTGATGCGCTCCCCGAGACAGCGCTGGGTGAATGACTTCTCCGTTTTGACATCAGGAACAAACCAGTCGCAAAGAACTGGTCTGTATCTGTTGTTGAGCGATGTGCTTGAGTTTCTACTTTCTTCGTGCGTTCAATCCAAAAGCTTACGGGGAAGTCAAATAGAGCATGCGCACGAACGGAACCGCCGGGCAACTTAGCCGCATCCGGCGCGCAATCAGCGCTGAAACGCCGGCGTGGCGCTTCCCGGCGGTCCGCATGCCTTCTTTCGTGTGCCTACTGTGGTAAAGCACACTCGGCGGTTTACAGCAAAGTTAGCCTCACTCAGAGAGCGCCTGCAAGATGGCACAATATCACGACGCCATCATCGCTCAGCGCCTCTGCAATGCTCGCCATCGCATCAGCAATGCCATCGCCTTTGCAATGCTCGCCATCGCGCGGCGTTTCTGGGCTCAAAAGCCGGTCTAGCCGAGCTTCTTCAGGCGGATGCGGCGCTCGCGCTCGACCCTGGACCGCAAGGCTTCTTCCTTGACCGAGGGGTCGCGATCCTTGAGCCCTGCGTCGATGACCGCGGCGGCTTGCGAGCAATCAAGCTCTCCGGCCGCCGAGACGATGGCGCGCCGTGTCGAGTCGTTGCCCTCCCTCTCGAACTGCTGATTGAGCAGTGCGGCGATGCGCTGCTCGTCCTTGATGGACTGCGAGTGCCGCTCCCTCGCTTCTCTGGCAATGCGCCCGAAAGCAGCCGCGGCGGTTGCCCGAACCACTGGATCGGCATCGCCGGTCAGCGATTCGCCAAGCGAGTCGAGCACGCCGGACTGGTTTTTCCAGAACTGCTCGGCCAGCCAGCGCGCCGCTTGCATCCTTTCGCCGGGCGAGCTCGCGCTGGTCAGGCGATCGATCGACTGGCGCAGAGCCGCTTGTGAAGCGGCTTTTGGCGAGGGGCTTTGCATGTCGTCCGGGGCGCCCGCAGGATCAGCGGTCACTTCGGTGGCGACTGGGCTTGGATTGAGCAACCGTGGCTCGAAAACCAGCATCAGCGCCAAGCCGCATCCGAAGCCGAGCACCAGAAGCAGAGCAACACCGTGGCTCGACTTGCTGCTTGTCTTTGTCATAAGGCTCCTTTTTTCTTTATGTGCTTTCACACGACGCCTGCACTGCCGAACGCCGTCCGAACCCACTCCCGATGCGAACTGTGTCGCATGCTGAAGTTATGTTTTTGGTCGGAGCACTACGGCGCGTTCGACATACCCAATGCAGAAGTCATGAAAAAGCAGGTTCAATCTAAACAGTGATGGCGCCCAGGTTCAACGGAAGCGAAGCAAAGTAAACCAATCAATGAGAGAAAGGCTCAAAGAACAGTCTGTGATAGCAAGATCAAAAGAACAGTCAGATAGCAAGGTCTGAAAAACAGTCAGAGAGCAAGATCAAAAGAACAGCTTCGATTAATGAATTGTTGATTTGGCTTCTCGGTAATCTTTGTTGCTCGTGTAGCCGATCTCGGGGTGAGGTTCCTCGGGGCCCTTGCCCCTCTTGGTAATGAGTGTCGTAAAAGAGGCCGCAAAACGCAAATAGTGGCCCTATAAACGATACTCATTGTCAGGAAGACACGCGCATCTTTCTTGGAAGTCAGCTCACCTCTATCTCAGCTCCCTGCCGCGCGCCGCTTCTCTTGCCTCTATCTCAGCTTTAT
>JAJPJO010000325.1 GCA_021324135.1 Pseudomonadota bacterium | reverse complement strand
GCATCGCGAACCCCTCAATTGATGCGCGTTTGATGAACAAGATAAAGTTCAATTCGCACCTCAAACGCATCCCTATATTTGGTCTGGGATGCGTGGCAGGGGCAGCCGGAATCGCCCGAGCAGCGGATTACGTCCGCGCTTATCCAGATCAGGTTGCCATCTTGCTTTCAGTCGAGCTGTGCTCATTGACCTGGCAACCGCAAGACATAAGCCCGGCCAACATCATCTCTACTGCGCTCTTTGGCGACGGCGCGGCAGCCGTGATCCTGGCAGGCAAGAACGTCAACTTACCCGGACCAAGCATCGTCGATACCGAATCGATCTTTTATCCGGACACGGAAGAGCTCATGGGCTGGAACATTTCGCAAGATGGCTTGAAGGTGGTGCTGTCGCCGGATGTGCCCAAGATTTGCCGAGAGAATTTGGGACCAAACGTCGATGCGTTCCTCGCGCGCCATGACTTAAGAAGAGAAGACATCGGCCTGTGGATCATGCACACAGGCGGTCCCAAGGTACTAGAAGCTATGGCTGAGTCGCTCGAACTTCCCGAAGCGGCTCTGCATCATTCCTGGGAGAGCCTGCGAAAGCTCGGCAATCTCTCGTCGGCTTCAGTTCTTGTTGTTCTCGATGACATATTGAAAAACGCCCGACCAGCAGCCGGCACCTGGAGCCTGCTTGCGGCGATGGGCCCCGGATTTTGCGCTGAGCTCGTTTTGATTCGCTGGTCAGTCATGGATTACGAAAAAACTGATGCTCTGATCATCGGCGGCGGTCCGGCAGGGTTATCCGCGGCGCTCGCACTGCGCGCCAGGGGCTTATCTTGCGTTGTCGTCGATCAGAAGGGCGGCAATATAGACAAAGCATGCGGTGAGGGTCTGATGCCGGACGCGCTTTCCTCCCTCGCTCGCCTCGGAGTTAACATCGATCCAAATGATGGAGCGGCGTTCTCCGGTATTAGATTCACAGATCAATTCAGCTCTGTAGATGCAGGATTTCCTCACGGAGTCGGAACAGGCATTCGTCGCATCGACTTGCACGACATCCTTGTAAGGCAGGCAGAATCACGGGGCGTGAATCTGATCTGGAATGCAAAACCCAGATTTATTGATAGCTGCAACGTGCAGATCGGGACTAAGTCCTACCAGACAAAATGGCTGATCGGCGCTGATGGTCAAGTTTCGCGCGTACGCCAGGAATTTGGCTTAAACGAAACAAAACAACTCGAGAGTCGATACGGCACCCGAAGACATTTCCAGATGCAGCCATGGACCGATCGTGTCGAGGTACATTGGGCCGACTGCGGCCAAATGTACATTACGCCGGTCTCCCGGGACCACGTCTGCTTCGCCTTCATAACCCGGCGTCCTCTGTTGCGTTTCAACGACGCCCTAAAGAACTTTCCGGCGCTCGAGAAACGAATTCTGGGAATGGCATTCAGCTCTCGCGAACTGGGCTCTATCACGACAACGCGGAGGTTGAAAAAGGTAGCCTCCGGCAATGTTTTCTTGATTGGCGACGCATCAGGTTCCGTTGACGCTGTAACCGGTGAAGGAATGGCGATGGCGTTTCGGCAAGCCAGTGCGTTGGCTGAAGCGATCGACCGTTCAGACCTGAGCTTTTATCAAGCAGAGCACGATCGAATTATGCGATTGCCTTTACTCATGTCATCAGTTTTGTTGCTGCTTGACCGACATCCCGCCCTTAGAAAGAAGGCGCTGGCTGCACTGGCAGCAGGACCCGATTGCTTTTCCAGATTGTTGGCTCTGCATGTCGGTCACCATAAATGGTGGCAGGTTGCTCCCCCGCAGAGCGCTCAATTCAATTCGAATTTAGTGAGAACACGTACATGATGAGGACAGGTACATGACCCGTATTTTCCGCGACCAAGACATGCTTCGCAAACTCATCTACATAGCCGCTTTCGGATATCTCCTTTGTGCTTGCATGATGCTTTGCCAGTTATGTTTCGGCAGCACTGCATCTGGTGCGGAGCGCTGGCTGATCGACAACAAACACTCCAGCGTCGGCTTCGAGGTCAAACATCTCATGGTTTCGAATGTCGTCGGTCGTTTCAGCGATGTTTCCGGAACCGTCGACTTTGACGGCTCGAACCTGGACAAAGCGACGGTCGATGCTCACATCGGCGTGACCAGTTTAGACACCCACCAGAATGCGCGCGACAAACATCTGCGCAGCAAAAATGTTTTCGATGCTCTGAAGTTTCCTTCCATCGATTTCCATTCCGACCACATCGATGTAAACAAAGACGGAAGCTTCAAAATCTTCGGACATCTCAGCATGCATGGCATCAACAAGGAGGTGGTTCTCGATGCCAACCCACTGGTCAGGAACTCTGATTCAATTGGTAAAGAGACGATTGAAACAGAAGCGACGGCAGAATTGAATCGCAAGGATTTCGGAATCAGTGTCGATAAAACGATTGATCGCGGCGGCGCGGTCGTCGGAGACAAAGTCAAAGTGAACCTCGACATCTGCCTTGTAAAGTCCTCCACATAAACGTCTGTCAGAACAGCCGGACTGGGTGGTGGTGCAGATGATTGTCTTGATTGTAACCTCACGGCGTCGCAACTGGGAACTAAACGGCAGGTCCTCCGTCGACTGGCGACTGTCCGAGGAGAAGGAGACTTTACAATGAATAAGAGACTCATTGCAATGTCATTGGTGACGATGATGGTTGCGGTCGGCTACACCACCCCTGGTGCGCAGGCGCGCACGATCTATGATTCGAATGGACGCCCTTTTGCGTATGAAGTTGGCAATTCAAGAAACGCAGTGGCCATGTCCAATCGTAGACTTAGACACCATCACCACAAACGGTACCATCGCTTTTATGGTCGAAATGGCTACATGCAGCGAACTATCCATCAAGCGGCACGCTAGTTGCTCGTTCCTGCCGGTCAGGGTTGATAGTGCTGGGAAATAAAAGCGACCAACACAATGACGATCGCGATCGCCAGAATCACTACCCAGGGATGTGAGCGAATCAGAATTTGCAACAGATTCGACACGCCGCCCGCGACATACTGCACACTTCTTTTGCCGACGCGTTTGAGCAGCGCTCTGTACTCAGGTCTCTCCGAACGAAGCGCATCAAAGTCATCGAGTCCATGATCTATCGTGATGTCGCTGTCATCAGGCGGAATGACATCACTGAAAATGCCAAGCTGCCGCAGTATTTCTCTCGCTTTCTTCCGTCCGCAGTTGTAGTCGTGCTGGCGCAGTTCGGCTGCGAAGAAACCTTGAAATGCGACAATCTTACCGCCGGCGAGCTCTGACTCATCGGCGGTGATCCCGAAAATCTTCATTTGATCTCTATCGCCAAGATCGGCTGCTTGCTCAAGCAGTTGCACTATGCGAATCCAGGCGAGCCCGAGATCGGCATCTTTGAAGTCTTTTAAATCACTTGCATATTGCCGCTCTAAGCGTTTCTTTGCATTAGCTTGATCAGCCTTGTTCTCGTAAAGCGCGTCAAGAAAAGGCATCGTGAAATTGTTTATATCTCTCGGGCTTAGTGTGATGCGCTTGGTGATCAACAGATTCTTGAGTTGTGCCGCGCGCTGGTCCAGGAGCAAGACTTGTTGGTTGGTATTCTCTGCCATTACCCAATCGTGAAACCTTGCTTGATTGAAAATCGCCTTCAGCAGAGTGCGCGCCATGTTGATCGAGTTGGCGTTTTCTTTGCTGAGCGGCGATCCATCACGCGAGGAGGTCTTTGCGCCCGGAGCGATGTAGAGATAGTAACGAGAGTCATTGTCCTCATGGTTAGGATCGATCAGGTCGACGAGATTTTTGGCTAAACCTAGCGGCTCATTTTGAAAGACACCACCGTCGGTGAAGAGGTATGTGTGCGAACCCGCCGGCTCAGCCTGGTCATTATTGTGCCAATAATGTGAGTCAGGCACATCGCGCTCCACCGGTCGAAAGGCAAAAGGGAAAGCACCGCATGAAACAGCGGCGATTGAGATTTCGTTCCATTTGTCAGCATCAAACCTGCTGCTCTTCAGCTGTTCCGTATACTCGTCTTGAAAGCGAGTATAGACAAATTCGTCGGTGATCAATTGCTTGATCTGCTGGGGAACTTTGTCCTTTGTTTGCTTAATTGGCCTGCTGTTCTTCGCGGGCGGCAAATCGCAAACATTGCCGCCAAACATCGGAACGGAATAATCGACACCGGTCAAGTTAGAGAGCGCCAGCCCCAGCCGAAGCGTATCGGCACAGGCAGGGTGCTTCCTTTTGCTGGCTTCGTCCAGAGGCTTTTGCAGATAATCCTGCGCAATTTTTGATACAAGATCGGAGGAAAGGATGGAGAGATTCGGGTTCTCGTCCGGCTTCAACTTCAAGAGCCCATCGAGGTCGACATCTTTCACCCACGCACCATAAAACGAATTAGTCTGCGCGGCGCGCAAATCGTCACCTTCGTAAAGCAGCTTGCGAGCCGCAATACAAGCAGTCATGCCACCGGCTGATGCGCCGGTCAGGACATCCACTTCGATGCGTTCGTTCGCGTTGCCCCGGCTAGCATCAATCTGCTCATTGTGTCTTGCAATAGTTTCAAGCACTTCGAAAAGCGCACCAGATTCAAACGTGCCAAGAGACACAGCACCAGATATGGTGATGGCTAGCTTGTATACCATGAGACTCTCCGAGGAAATCAGCCTGGATTATTAGAGCATATCGACAACCCCATATAGGCAATCATCTACTAATGGAGAGCTAGTTGTTTAAACTAAAAATGGCCTCACCAAAGACGAGGCCATTCTCAGCGTGTTTTACACCATATCGCGGGATAAAAAGTTTCTTGATTGATAGACTTGAGCTGTCTATTGCTGCATCAATCCAGGTGCTTCTGATGCTGGGAACGATAGGTCTCCAACCAGGCCAGATCGGGTTTCATGATATTCCAGCCCTCGAGCACGAAGTCTTTCTTCATGTACCGCTCCGCTTGATGGCCAAAGCGGTCTGACCAGAGGTGCTGTTTCTCTTCGTTGTATTTCATAATTTCATCTGCACTCATGCTCCATTTTTGCATTAGCGGCCATAATGAGTCGCCCTTCTTCATTGTCACTGTTTCGCTAGCAGTCGCATCAGCAGCTATTGGGCAGGCAGGCCTCGCGACTGTTGCTTCTTTGTCGGGCTCCCGGGTTTTGGCTTCTTTGTCTGGCTCCCCGGTTTTCGCTTCTTTGTCGGGCTCCCCGGTTTTGGCTCCTTTGACGGGCTCCCCGGTTTTCGCTTCTTTATCGGGCTCCCCGGTTTTCGCTTCTTTGTCGGGATCCCCGGTTTTCGCTTCTTTGTCGGGCTCCCCGGTTTTCGCTTCTTTATCGGGCTCCCCGGTTTTTGCTTCGTTGTCGG
>JAJPJO010000308.1 GCA_021324135.1 Pseudomonadota bacterium | reverse complement strand
GCATGAGAGTGGCTCTCTGATTTGACTTTCTTTGGCATGGCTTTTTATATCGCTCTCTCTTTGCCTGATTATTGGTTTGCATCTCTGCCTGAGAATTTTATCTTTTACATCATTTCATTGGACGTTCTTGTCTCGCTGATTATGCCGTCCTGGTCATAATGTATTGGGTGAGGGATGCGAGCGCCTCTTTGTAGACCGAATCGCTAAGCGCCTCAAGATTGCCTGTGCTCTTCTCGGCATAACTTCTGGCTAACGCCAGAGATTCATCAATGCCGCCGTTCCTTCTGATGATTTCGAGCGCTTCCTCGACGCCTTCATTTTGCGCGACCTGGCGGCTATTGATCAGAGCGCGCAGCCTCTGCGCTGGCTCATCTTCGCGTTGGAGAATGAACATTGCCGGGGCGGTCACCACACCATTGCGCAAATCGCTGCCTACCGCTTTCCCGGTTTCTTTTGCATCACCTGTGATATCAAGCAAATCATCGATAATTTGAAAGCATATACCCAGGTTGAGTCCGTAATCTTTTAGTGCTTGAATAGTGCCGTTCGAACACCCATTCAAAATCGCACCGCTGTGACTGCCTGCCGAAAAGAGCGATGCTGTCTTGGCGATTGATTTATCGATATAGATTTTCCAATCCACTGTTGTCGAGAACTGTTGCCGCATCTGCTTGATCTCGCCCGAGCACAAATCGCCGAGCACCTGTCCGTAGATCCCGACAATGGAGGGATTCATTATTCTGGCCAGGCAGATGGAGGCTTGAGCGAAAAGTAAATCGCCCATGAGAACGGCGATTCTGTCATTCCAGCGTTTATTGATTGTCTCCTGACCGCGGCGAACAGAGGCTCTGTCAATGACATCGTCGTGGACGAGGCTAGCTGTGTGGATGAGCTCGGTGAGAACGGCAAGAATTATGTGCAGGCGGCCGAGCTTGCCTGCCTCCCTCGCCGATGCTTTTGATGAAAGCAAAACGATCAGTGGACGCAAACGCTTGCCACCGGCCTGGAATATTTGCCGCAGCAGGTCCTCGACAAATAAATTGTCATCTATCAAGTTCGATTTCAGCCATTCCTCGACGAGCGCCATCTCGTCGCCGACCAGGTCGAATAGCGACGACAAAGTGGGCGGACTCATTACTGTAAGCGAAGCTGGACCGGATGCTGACTGCATAATTACATCAGGTTGTCAAAATGGTTCGCCTAGCTTTTCATAAAGCCCTTTCTGAGTCAATGTTCAAGGCTTTAATCTCATATAAAAGTACAAATATGAAATAAACATGCTGGTAACGGCTAGACCATGATTGCAGCGACTGAAAGGTGCCAGTTCAAACGTTATCGGTGAGCCTGCAACCCGCAGGGGTGCATTTGCGAGGTCAACCGATATCGGTTGAACCTACAACCCGCAGGGGTGCATTTGCGAGGTCAACCGTTATCGGTTGAGCCTACAACCCGCAGGGGTGCATTTGCGAGGTCAACCGATATCGGTTGAACCTACAACCTGCAGGGGTGGGCTTGCAAGGTCAACCGATATCGGTTGAACCTACGAAGCACTGAAGTGTACTTGCCGGGTCGACTTAATACGAAGCTGCACTTACATACCAGTTGAAATCTCTTTTGAGTGTTTTGAACCTCTCGCTAGTTGGCAAGTACATGATTGACAGGACAGATTGATAAGATAGTCAAAATCCAATATCCCATGGGTGACGAGAGGTCGAGAAAGCGTGTATTTTCAGCAGCTAAAGAACCAGCTCCTTTCTGGACAAACAACCTTTACCAAGGCTCTGCCAGACGCGTTGCCGAAGCTGCGGGGCAACATAACCGACGACAAGCTGATCTGGTTATCGAGCGAGTTGCAGGGGTATCCCGATGCGCTCAGCTTCTATCAGAGCCAACATCACGGACTTCCGGCCTATCGCGTAGTTCGAGGCAGTTTGCATATATTGAGACCGGACGGCAGTTTCGAGCCTCTCATTCATCCATATGCCAACCGGCAGGATTTTTTCTTGAGCGCGCCCATCTCCTGGATTGAAGAATTTTCCACTTTGCCTGGAGAAGAGTCTCTGGTTGAGTTGCAGGAATTCGGCCAGTTCATAGCCCGAACCGGGGGCGGCGGAGTCGTATGTGCATGTCAGAAACTCGAGCTCAAGCGCATCATCGCTGTGTTCAGAAACGAATTTATCAAACTGATCGATGAGGTCATTGCTAAGCAGCCGCAGCAGCAGTAATCTTGTTGCTCGATTGAAATTCCGTCCTTGTTTGGGTAATCATGCCAGTCAGCTTTGAAACGAGCAAAGCCAGCGATCTGATAGTGCGCATGCAAGAGCAGCTGACGAAAGAGGCGCTCGACGGTTGGCTCTTTTACTTCTTCAAAGGCAACGATCCGATTGCCTTGAGTGTTCTTGGTATCGAACAGAGTCATGCCTTCTCCAGACGCTGGTTCTATTTCGTTCCAGTTGATGGCGAGCCGATTAAGCTCGTGCACCGCATCGAGATGGATGCGCTCGATCACTTGCCCGGTCGGCTTGAGGTTTACCTTGGCTGGAAAGAACTGGAGAGCAAGCTGGCTGATCTGCTTTACAAAGCGCGGACGATTGCCATGCAATATTCGCCTCGCAACGCTGTTCCCTACCTGGCGCGTGTCGACGCCGGCACCATTGAATTGATCAAGTCTTTGGGAAAGACGGTGGTCACTTCAGCCAATCTCGTGCAGTGCTTCGAGGCGCGTTGGACCAAGGCTCAGCTGCACTCACATATTTATGCAGTCGAGAGTCTACGCAAGATCGTTTTCGAAGGGTTCGCACAGGTGCGAGAGTCCATCTCCGCTGGTAAAGGTCTAAATGAATATGAGCTGCAGCAGTTCATAATGGAGCGTTTCGATCATTATGGCATGACTACCTATTCACCACCCATAGTGGCAGTGAACGAGCACAGCGGCAGTCCCCATTATCAGCCGAGCAAGGATGTGCACTCCCCGATCGACAGAGGCGATTTTCTTCTCCTCGATATCTGGGCTAAGGATAAGAAGCAAAGCGATGCCATATATGGTGACATAACCTGGACAGGATTTGTCGGCGAAACGGTTCCTACTCAGTACGTGAAGATCTTCGACATTGTTCGTGGCGCAAGAGATGCGGCGCTCGATTTCGTTAGAGCATCAGTCAAATCCGGTGACACCATATATGATTGGCAGGTCGATGACGTGGCTCGAGAATTCATTCGCGAGCGCGGCTATGTCGATTATTTTATCCATCGAACCGGTCATTCGATCGGATGTGAGGTGCATGGCAACGGTGCCAATATGGACAATCTCGAGACAAAGGAGGAACGAACTCTGATCAGCTGCACCGGATTTTCAATCGAGCCCGGCATTTATCTAGAAGAGTTCGGCGTGCGCAGTGAGATCGACGTCTATATCGAAGGTGAGCAAACGCTGGTCGCCGGTGAGCCAATCCAGGATAAAGTCATATGTATTATGAGTGACGAGTATTGAGGAAAGCGAAAGTCGATCCACATGTTCAATGCATAGCTGAGCTTGAAGCTCTAGCGGGTGAGCGGCTGGCGAAGAGCGTATTCGACTATTATGCCGGCGGTGCCGGGGACGAGCTTACCCTCAAAGACAACGTGCTGGCCTTCGATCGCATTCGTTTGCGGCCGCGCATGCTAGTTGATGTCAGCGATATCGATATGTCGACCAATTTATTTGGTTGCCAAATAGAGATGCCTATTCTGGTGGCACCCATGGCCTTTCAACGCTTGGCCCATGAGGAGGGCGAGATTGGCATGGCTGGCGCGGCAGCAAAGCATAAAACCATTATGGTGGCCAGCACCCTTTCGACCTGCACTCTTGAAGAGATCGCCGAAAGCGCCAAGGATCGAATCTGGTTTCAGCTCTACGTCTATAAGGACCGGGATATAACGCTCGAACTGGTAAAACGGGCTGAGAAAGCCGGATATAGAGCGATTGTCGTAACCGTGGACTCCCCTGTTTTGGGGCGGCGTCTGCGCGATATGCACAACCAGTTCCAATTGCCCGATCATGTCAAGATCAGCAATCTCCGCGATCGATTTCTGGAACAGTTCCCGGTGGTGGATCATCAGTCGGGACTGGCCGCCTACATTGCTTCGCTTTACGATCGTTCCCTGAGCTGGAAAGATCTGCAGTGGATTGTCGAGCTGACGGAGTTGCCCGTTCTGGTCAAGGGTGTGTTGCGGGGCGATGATGCCGAATCGGCCCTGCATGCCGGGGCAGCGGGCATAGTGGTTTCGAACCACGGCGGCCGGCAGCTCGATACGACCATCGCTTCAATCGATGCGCTTTCTGAGGTGGTACAGGCGGTGCAGGGCAAGATTCCGGTTCTTGTCGATGGCGGCATCAGGCGAGGCACCGACGTGATCAAAGCACTGGCGATTGGTGCTGCAGCCGTGCTTGTCGGCCGCCCGCTATTGTGGGGGCTGAGCCTTGGTGGCGCCGATGGTGTGGAGCTGGTTCTCGATATTTTCAAAGACGAGCTCGCCAATGCCATGCAACTGGCTGGAGCCGCCGACATTAAGGCATTGACCCCCGATTTGTTGGCGGCGAGAAGCTGAATGGCTGCACCACGCATAGTGTCATTGATTGCCAGCTCGACTGAGATCGTTCATGCACTCGATCTGGGCCCGTACCAAGTCGGACGATCGCATGAATGCGATTACCCTGCCTCTGTGAAGTCGCTGCCGGTCTGCACGGGTCCTAAGTTCCAAACTGATGGGACGAGCTACGAAATAGACCAGCGAGTCAAGGCTATAGTTCAAGAATCGCTGAGCGTCTATAAAGTTTATGCTGATGTTTTGAACGAGCTGAGACCAACCCACATAATCACGCAAGCACAATGTGAGGTATGTGCCGTCAGTTTGAAGGATGTGGAGGCGGCGGTGTGCGATTTGATCGTTTCGCAACCGCATATAGTGTCATTGTCCCCTAACTGCCTGGATGATATCTGGAACGACATCATTCTCGTCGGCAAAGCGCTGGCGGTCGAGGATCGCTCCTGGACATTGATCGGGCGGCTGCGCGAGCGCATCGAGGCCATTAGAGAAAAAAGTGCGCTGGCTGCCGCTGCCGACGGCAAGCCGAGCGTGGCTGTCATTGAGTGGATTGAACCCTTGATGTCGGCTGGAAACTGGATGCCTGAGCTCGTCGATATTGCAGGCGGGGTGAACCTTTTCGGCATAGCCGGCAAGCACTCGCCCTGGATGAGCTGGGATGAAGTTATAAGCAAAGATCCGGATGTAATAATCGTTACGCCCTGCGGCTTCGACAATCAACGAACCCTGAAAGAAATGCACATTATCGCCTCAAAGCCCGGCTATAAGACGCTCAAGGCGGTTCGTAACCGCCGCGTTTTCGTGGCTGACGGCAATCAATATTTCAATCGCCCGGGACCGCGCGTTATGGAATCGCTTGAGATGATGGCGGAGATCCTGCATCCAGATCATTTTGACTTTGCTCATCAAGGATCGGCCTGGATCGTTTATGAGCCGGCGCCTGGCTGCTGATCGGCGGCGTTACTGCTCGGCTGACTGCCCGAGCCAGGTTTATTTATCTGGCTCAAGTCTGAGCCATTGCATCCAAAACGTCATGGACAGACAACTTCTATGCTACGCAAGCGGCATAGAGTTATACCTTTCTGGGAGGCGTACCATGTTGTACACACTGGTAACTATTCTTTTGCTTGTATGGCTAGTCGGATTATTGACTCACGTTGGCGGAAGCTTTATTCATGCGCTTCTGGTTATCGCCGGTGTTCTGTTTGTCATCGAACTCATCTCCGGCAGGCGTGCCGTCTAGCATCCCTTCGATGCCAGAGCCGTTACACTCATGCGCGCATGGCAAACGGCGATCGCTAAAGCATCCGATGCATCATCGGGCTTGATGATCTGATTGAGATTGAGAAGCGCTGCGACGGTATTTTGCACGAAACTTTTCTCCGCCCTGCCGAATCCGGTAAGGCACATCTTTACCTGCATGGGCGTGTACTCAGCAGTAGCGTATCCGCTCGCAGCGCAAACCTCAAGGATCACTCCGCGCGCCTGGGCGACCTGAACAAGTGTCTTAGCGTTCTTAAAGAAAAAAATCGCCTCGACTGCCACTGTATCTGGTTTGAAATCTTCAAGAAGAACATTCATATCTTGCCTGATCATGGCGAGGCGTTTGGGTGCATCAAGATGCTTTGGGGTTTGAATAATGCCTGAATTAACATAGCGGAACGAATCACCATCGAGCTTGTCAACGACTCCGAAGCCTACTGCGGCCGTGCCCGGGTCGATTCCCATTATCCTGGTTGCCGATGTGATCTTGCCGGACAATAAATATCCCTCAGATATGTCTCAAACAAAGCTAACCAATAACGTGTAACATTGAGCAGGTATGGATCTCGGATCTGCTGCTCCATGAGATTAGCTGAGTTATGTACAGCAAGCAAGTAGTAAAAGAGACATCCGAGTTGTTCGGCCGCCGCACCGTACTGCAACAGCTCGGCGCCGGCTACAAGCTGCCGGTGGCTTTCTTCCTCGGCTGTCTCTTTGGCTTGTCTTGTCCCAGTTTCGACCTCTGGTGGATCGCCTGGTTCGGATTGGCACCGCTCCTGGTACTACTGCGTGGTTGTAACTACAAAGTAGAAGCCGCTCTTACCGGCTTGTGCTTCGGTGTGGGGTACAACTGCGTCGCCTTGAGCTGGTACCTTGGTCTGGCGCCGCTTACCTGGCTGGGTGTGCATGAGATTTTCGGTACCCAGTTGAGCTTGCTTGTCTGGCTGGTGGAATCGGCTCATCAGGCGCTTCTCACCGCCGTTTTTGCTCTGTTGCTTTTTTGTCTGCCCATGCGACCGGGGTTCTTACCGAGTTATAAAAGACCATTTTATCCATACCTGGTCTCGGTGCCATTGCTCTGGCTCTTCCTGCAATGGACGGTAGCGCCATCGGAATTGTTTATCGGTATACCAATCAATCAGCTGGCTTATTCGCAATACAAGCAGCTGCCCATCATTCAAATCGCTTCGATCGGCGGCAGTGGATGTCTTGATTTTTTGATCGTTTTATTCAATGCTTGCCTGGCGAACATATTCCTGGAGTTCAGCCGCACCGCCAGGCGCTTTGGCGAGCGAACCGATCAGTTTTCCACCCGGTTTGGCTGCCTCTTCGACATATCTCTTGTGGCGATTGTGATTGTTTGCATCTACACCTGGGGCACGATGCGCGTCGCCGCCATTAATCAGCGCACCGATCCATCTCTGGCTTTGTCTTTCGATCCTCAGTCCGTGCCGGTTCCGCTGGCTGTCGTTCAGGGAAACGTTACCATTGAGGAAGAGAAGCTGCACATCTCTAAACCGAATGAAATAGCCAAGAGATATGCATCATTGTGCGCCAATCTCGGGGCCTCAATCCTGTGCTTGCCCGAAGGCGCCATAAACGCCTCGCAGATGCAGCCGGGCAACCTTCTCAGTATCCTGAAAGGGATCGCGCTGCACCAGAAAAAGGAGATCCTAGTCGGCTCAGTTGAAACACTGAAAAACGGTCTGGGAAATGCCGCCCGGATCATCAGCCCGAACCAAAATCCTAACAGCCTTTATCTGAAGCAGCGACTGGTTCCGCTGGGCGAGCTCGCGCTGCCGCTAATCATTGATCAGCACATACCGGCGCCCCTGCGAGAGCAGATTCCAGCCACCAGAGAAAGCTTCCTCTCGGCGCAATCGGCTCATCTTGTGAAAAGCCAATGGGGCAATGTCGGGTTTTCAATTTATATCGAATTAATTTATCCGAAGTTGATTGCCGATGAAGTTCGCAGTGGAGCGTCGCTTCTCGTCAACGTTTCCAACCTCGCCTGGTTCCACGGCTCGACGATAAATCGCCAGATGCTGGCCGTGGCAGCTCTGCGTGCAGTTGAGAACGAGCGATTCGTCGTGCTCGCTGCCAACACAGGCATTTCCGCTGTCGTCGATCCGACGGGCATGATAAACAGCATGTCCCTCCCGGGCCAGCGCGGGGTGCTTCTGAACACGATACAATTTCTCTACAGCAAAACTCCGTTTAGCAAGATGTGGTGGATGTGAAACTAACGATGACACGAGCGCTTATTTTCTTGTCGGCAGTGATCATGCTGTTGGGAGCGGCGAGTTTCTATCAAGGGGCCATTGCGAAGATGCCTACGGCGCACATTGGAAAGAACATCATCAAACTGGAGGTTGCTTCCACGCCTGAGGAAATCATGCACGGTCTCATGTATCGCACTTCGCTCGATAAGGATTCCGGTATGGTTTTTCTCTTCAAACCGGCAAGACCAGTGCGATTCTGGATGTATCATTGTTTCATTTCGCTCGACATGATCTTCATCAAGGACGGAAAGATTGTCACCATATCGGAAAACGTGCCGCCGTGTAAGTCGCCCAACCCAGGCGATTGTCCCACTTACCCGGAAACGGGCGACGTGAATGTCAGTGAAGTGATTGAAGTGAACGCCGGATATTGCAAAAGGAATGGTATCAAAGAAGGTGACACGGTCAAATTCGATTTCAAATGATCCTTCTTCGCCAGTATGTCTCTATGCGCTTTAGAGAAGCGGTTCACTTGCCCAACGACCACTACTCCGCTCTTTTATCAGGCAAAAAACGATCGCATGCAAACTCAAGAAACTGCTATGGAAGATAAGCACGACACAATCCAAACCGAGCTTCTAGATTCCATCGGCTGGCTCACCCTCAATCGTCCTGGATGCAGAAACGCACTTTCTATTGAAATGTGGAACGCCATTCCGGACAAACTTTCAAACCTGCATGATCGAGGAGCCAAGGTGATCGTCATTGGTGGCGCTGGTACAAATTTCGCATCAGGTGCGGATTTGCAGGAGCTGGAGCAGATCGATAATTATGCCCGCGCTCAGACGCTCTGGCATGCCATTAGCGATGCCCTGGAATATTTGTACTCATTTGATATTCCAACGATCGCCATGATTGAAGGCGCTTGTATCGGTGGCGGACTGTTGCTGTCTATCGCCTGTGATTTAAGATATGCGAGCACGACTGCCACATTCGGTATTCCAATTGCCCGGCTCGGTATTGTCCTGGATGACGACAACATCGCGCGCCTGACGTACCTGGTTGGCCCAGCCCATGCCAAGGAGATGCTCTTCACCGGCGATCCGATAACCAGCCAGGAAGCACGCTCAATCGGGCTGGTCAATAAATTGGAGGATCCGGCCGATTTGCGATCGCGAGTCGAGAAGGTAGCAAAGCGATTGGTTGAGAATGGCTACGCATCAATAATCGAGGCTAAACGATCCGTCAGACGTGCAACATCCGAGACGGCCCGTTCGGGTCTTCTCCCCCAGCATGAAACAGTAGTGGTTAGCAGCTACCTCACCTCGGATTTCCGAGCCCGTATAAAGAGGTTTTTCGGCGATTAGATTTGCCAACTCAAGCTGTACCTCACCTTCGCGCCAAGGCCAACCCAAGACCCGCGGTCTTTTTTATACTCAACCGATATCGGTTGAGCTTGCAGCTGTGTCTGTGTGGTTTGTAGGGTCAACCGATATCGGTTGACCCTACAAATAGTTGTCCTGCCAACCGGCGCGGCTAATATTAGTGACTGGTGTTGGTGGTTTCGGCTGAGTATAGGCGCCTAATAGTGTTGGCATCGCGTTGAGTAAGATCCTTCCACAGGTCGGCCATGCTCATGGTGTGGAACATAGCGTCTTGCGGTGTGGATGAGTGCCCAGCCAGACCGAGCACATGCCCGACCTCATGAATGCAAATCGATCTCAAACGATTTCGCGTTAATGGCAAATCGGGCACAAGCGGCACGGTCAAAAGCGCGATAGTGCCCTTAACGAGTCCTGTCTTGTTGGAGTAGAGGAATGTCTCACCAGCTTCGGCAATATTCTTGAAGCGCGTCGGATCATTACTCCATGAGCAAGTGATGTCGGCTTGCTCTGGCTTGTCGATAAAGGTAAAAGTCACCAGCCCATCGGAAACCTTTGACCAATCGGTGAATGACTGTCGGAGAAGTTCGCGATACTCCGGCATATAACCCGGCACGCCATCACCGGATGAGATAAATACTTTCAATGGCATCCTTTCTTTGGACCAGCGCATGATACCATCGCGAGTAACTTCGCGAAAATAATCCTCGGCTTCAGATGATCTGTTCAGGTCAGGGTCGGATGAGGATACAGATTTTTGTCGGGCTTGCTCTTTCTCCAGTCCTTGAACGAGACTGGCAATTTTCGTGCTATCGCGATGTTTTGGGAATCGCGTCAGAAACGTCTTGTATGTTTCAATTGCCTTATCGATTTGACCTGTGGATTGGTACATTCCAGCCAGGCTCATCCAGGCGGCGTCGAGATTCGGATTGAGGCTTCGAGCCGTCTCGAACTCCTGTATAGCAGCATCAGGTTGGCCGCTCTTTGCCAGAGCAATGCCCAAATTGTTGTGAACATCGGGAATATCAGGCGCCAACTCGCACGCTTTTTTTAGCATCATTATCGCTTCGGCATTATTGTTGGCATGGAGAAACCGTTGCCCTTTGGTAATGGCTTCATAGGCCTCACTCGATATAACCTTTCCATCCAGACTGTACTGATAGTTCTGAGCCTTTCCTGGCGCTGACATCAGGCTTACATCTGTCGCAGTGAAGAGAAACAGGATGATGATTTTGATAAAAGTTCTTTTCATGTTTATGCGGTCGTTTAGCTATTTGCAGTTTATCGCTTAGGTCTACGGTTTTGTTATAGTCTTCTTGAATTTACTAAATATCTCCAAACACGATTCCCATTCCAAGAGGAGTGCCATATAGCAGCAAGATCCATGCGGCGTTTGAAGTGGGGAGTATTAGGCTGTTCAGGATTCGCTCGCCGGCGAAGCATTCCGGCTATGATGCAAAGCAAGTCGACCGTTTTGGTGGCAGTGGCGAGCCGCAGCCGCGAAAGAGCCGAATCTTTCTCGAAACATTTTTCGTTGAGTAAGGCCTACGACTCATATCATGACCTCCTGAATGACTCTGAGATAGAGGCCGTGCATATTCCCTTACCCAACGCGATGCACTGCGACTGGGCGGTTGCCGCGCTACAAAACGGCAAGCATGTGCTGGTTGAAAAGCCGTTTGCCACCAGCTTTGATGCTGCTGAGGCGATGGTGAGCCTTGCTCAACAAAAGAACCTGCGGATAATGGAGGCTTTCATGTGGCCTTTTCATCCTCAGCACAAAAAGGCCCTGGAGCTTATTGAAGAGGG
>JAJPJO010000357.1 GCA_021324135.1 Pseudomonadota bacterium | reverse complement strand
GGGAAGCTCCTGAGCGAAGGCTATAAATCTATAGAGTTGGTTCAGGGGAAAGCTCATGAGCGAAGGCTATAAATCTATAGGGTTGGTTCAGGTGGAAAGCTCCTGAGCGAAGGCTATAAATCGAGAACTTGTCGCGGCGAAGCTAGGGTTGTCGTCGCAGTTTGTTTTGCGAGAGAGTGGTCTTTAGACAGCCTGTTTGACCCTGATTTTGATTAGCGGAGACAAGGCGCCACAGCCCTGATGCTGTACCGATATTGCCGAGCATCGAGTCCGCTTCTTCGTGGCGATTGGTCGCATACAGCAGGGCGCAGTAGTTCTCAATCAGCAACCCGACTTCATTGTGGTTGTGTCCGAGCACCTTCTGCTTGATGGCCAGCGCTCTTCGATAGAAGCCCTCGGCTTTGTCGTATTCTCTTTGACCATGAAAGATAAGAGCCAGAAAGGTTGCAATCATCGCCAGTCCTAAGTGCTCACTGCCGAAAATCTTTTCGTAAATCTCCATGATCCGCTCAGATAGCGGCTGTGCCTCTTTGAACTTACCCATGGAGTAATACAACTCCGCCAGGCTGTTCAGTGAGTTCGCTACTTCGATATGGTCCTTGCCGAGTACCTTTTCACGAACGTCGACGAGATATCTCCTCACCGGAATTGCCTGGGCGCGTCTACCCAATTGGCACAGCGCCTCAGCGAGCTGATCGAGCGTCAAGGCGACGCGAGAATCTCTATCCTCTGCCCCGTCGAGCTGCTGCAACGCCTGCATCCATAACGATGATGCCGTGACGAAATCTCCACGGCTTATGGCATGGTCGGCTTCGAATTTCAGTTTTTCCCAGCTGGAATCCAACGCCTGGTTGCTCCGATTTACTCAGGTGTGCGCCGACTTCTCTCGACTCCGCCAGTGGATTCGGCCAATGGTGGAGGCTCGAAAAACAGTCCCTATCATTTCTGTTTCCCTTCTTTAAATCAGTTTAATCAGCGAAAAGAACCATTTCACATTAAGTCTTTAGCCGCGCCAGGCTTCAAGTTTCAGTATGATGAAAAGGCCGCGGAGATGGACAAATTTGCTCAACTTCCACATCATCACTTTGTTTCCCGAGCTGATCGCCGCATACTGCTCGACCAGCATCATCGGTCGGGGTGTAAAGGCCGGCAAGATTTCTGTGCACACCTACAATCCTCGCGATTTTTGCTCTGATAGTTATCGCAAAGTGGATGATACTCCATATGGTGGCGGACCGGGAATGGTCTTGAAGCCGGAGCCGTTTTACGCGGCCGTCGAGTCGATTGCTCGACCTGCCGATTCTCCAATACTGCTGATGACCCCGCAAGGTAAGCGCTTCAGCTACAAGGAGGCAAACTCGCTTGCGCGTAATTCCGACATCACCATTCTATGCGGTCATTATGAGGGTTTTGATGAACGCATTCGCAGTCTTGCCAGCCATGAATTCTCGATTGGAGATTATGTTTTAACAGGTGGCGAGCTGGCTGCGCTAGTTGTCATAGACTCTGTAGGCAGGCTGATTCCAGGGGTGGTGGGCAAACATGTCTCAGTTAAGAACGAGTCGTTTGTCGATGGTTTGTTGGAGGGACCGCAGTATACCAAGCCTGTAGAGTTCCGTGGTATGAGCGTTCCCGAGATCGTGCGCAATGGCAACCATAAAGCAATTGCGCAATGGCGGAGGCAGGAGGCCTTGAAGCGAACGTTCTCCATCCGTCCGGACTTGCTTGCTGAAGCGGAGCTCGACGAGGTGGATGAAGCCTATATCCTCTCCCTCAAAAAGCAGATTGAAAGTTGAAGTAACGCATAAGCCGGGTTCTGTTTAGACCATCATCTATCTGGGAGCGCGGTCTCCCGCGCCCTCTAGCGGCGTCGGCAACTCGAGATGGCGGGCCACCACTCCCCCGAGCTATACCTTAGCCTTGCACCTTCAGCGGGGTTTACCTAGCCAGAGCCTCTCGACTCTGCTGGTGACGCTCTTACCGCACCGTTGCACCCTTACCAGGCAAGCCTGGCGGTCTTCATTTCTGTGGCACTATCCTCACGCTCACGCGCACTGGGCGTTACCCAGCAACCAGCCCTTCGGTGCCCGGACTTTCCTCATCCTGCCTTTCGACAGGACGCGATGGTCTGCGTTACTTCTCCATGATTATAGCGGTCCTTTGCCTCTAGCGTAGCTGTATGATATTGACGGAACTAACGTAACTGGTGGAAAGCTTAAAACCTTGTCTCTGACGAGATTTTAGACATCGCTTTATTTTTGTTTGCTTTTGATACTGAACTTAATGTACGGTCGAAACGAGCCTTTACCTGCTGCCACTAAGACGAAAACGCATCCGTAGTTAACCAAACGAAAGATCAAACCAACACTGTGCTGCCTTTTCGGTTGCGCGGGGTTGTCGTTCGTCCATGTGGAGCAGCGTTGAAAGGCAGATTTTCTTAACCAAATTCCGTTAAGGAGAAACAAAAACACAATGAAAAGCGAAAGCAATCTCCAGACATCGGCTGTATACGCCGAACCCAGCGAAGTTTTCAACATGGAAGCTGCGCTGGCCAACATTCCGGGCCTCCCCACCATTGGCGCCGTCGTCACCGGTCAAGTCGTTCAAAAACTCAAGTCGAGCTTTCTGATCAGCATCGGGCAGAAGTCGGACTGCATTGTCTTTGATGCTGAGGAGAACGAGCTAGTGCTCGGTGAGACATACCAGTTCGTAGTCGAGGACGAGACCGACGAAGAAGGCATCCTCATCCTCTCCCGCCGCAAAGTCGCTTCCCGTCTTGCCAAGCAAGCTGCCGAGGAAGCAAGAGAAGCTGCCTGGTCCAGCGTTCTCTCCGCGCAGCGCAACGACCAGATCATCCAGGCCAACGTCCACATCGACCCGGCAGTCTTCATCGCCCAATCGAAGAAGACCGGCTTTGTCGGTGGCTTCAACGTCCTGGCAGCAGGCCAGTTGAAGAGTTTCATCCCGCGGCGCGAGCTCATCGTGCATGGCGATCTGCAGTCCTTTGCCGGTAAGACGATTCCCGTCAAAGTGCTGACAGCCGATCGTCGCACCGGCGAGATCGTGCTCAGCCACGCCAAGGCCATCGAGCAGATGCAGGCCGAGCGCTTTGCCTCAGTCAAACTCGGCGAAGTTCTCGACGGCACCGTTGTGCACGTCCTCGAATCCGGTGAAGGCGCACTGGTCGACGTCGGCGGCGAGCTGACCGGCCTCGTGTATCGCACCGAAGTGGCGGGCGATCGCAACGCCAATCCAAAGAACGTTCTCACGGTCGGCGACAAGGTGCGCGTCAAGGTAACCGAAGTGAACGCCAACCGGCGCTCCATTTCGCTGAGCATCCGTCAGGCTGCTCAGGAAGCCTACCTCGTCAACGTGCACGAAAACGACATGGTCACTGGTGTCGTCGCTCGCTTCGAGTCCTATGGAACGTTCGTTTGCCTGGGCGGCTGTATCGACGGCTTGCTCCACAACGTCGATGCCAAAGTCGACGGCGGTGGTCGCCGTGAGCGTCTGGTGGTCAATCAGGAGGTGCGCGTGCGTGTCCTCAAGATTGATCGCGAGCGTCAGGTCGACCGCATCCACATCTCGCTGAGCCGCAAAGGCGTAAGCGATTAGAACCAGAGCAACAAAACTGCTCTAGCTACTCCGAGCAATGGATTCAGGTAGCTCTTCGCCGAGAGCTAATCTGAATCATTGCTCGTCGGTAGACTTTCTTCCTGAAGGGGGGATTGAATGCAAACAATCGTGATCACACTTTCTCTGCGCCTCGAGCTTATTGCGGCTTTGAAGCGCGAGATGGAGACGTTCGCAGATAACAAATGGGAGTGCTACGGGACCTATCCGACGCTGCACATTCTGCACCGCCTGGATCTCGCCTGTTTGCGCTCCTTCTCTGCATTCGTCTCGACCTTCGCATCCAGCCGTCAGGACGAACTGATCAGTGGGCTGCTCCTGCCAGGCGCGGTCGACCTGGTCGAGCGTAAGGCCTGGAACGAGCACAACGCCTTGTTGCTCTTAAGCAAGGCGCTTGAACGGGCCTGGAGGCTGCCGATGACTCGCGGCGATATTCTTCGGGCAATGAAGCGGCTCTGCAATGAATGCCAGGACCAGCAGCTGCTCGAGCACGTTCAATCGGGCGCTTTGCATGAGTTGTCCGAGGAAGAGCTGCAGCGAGGCAGGCAACTGGGCATCATCATCGAAGGGCTCTGGTGCCCCTGGATGGAGTTGCTCGATTTCGTAAATCCCATGTACCTGAAGGACGCGGAATGCGAATAACCGCGCTCTTTCCCCCATTTTGGGGTGCTGTGCCAGATATGTAGCCATATAGTAGCGTGCGCGACATTGGAAAAAATGTTGACGTTCCGCCAGGAGACCCAGGTTTCACTTCCTGGATCCCCTAGCGATGAACGTACTTATAAGGCGACCAGGCGGGGGACTGCCTGCTGACCGGCTCTTAGCGGCTAAGCAGGCGGACCACCGACTAGTTTAGTCTGAGCATGATCAAGCCGTTCAGAACGCCGCTTGTGCTGTGGAAGCTTCCGATTCGGCTCTCTCGGCGATGACGTTCGCGACTTGCTGCACCTCGAGCGTGAATGTGCGAAGCAGCGCCTCTTGCACGGTTACCTGCGGTTTCTGGAAGACAGCGCGAGCGTGGAAGGCAACCTGCCTGTAAAGGTCCTCGGCGCTGTGCTGCAGTCCCGCAGCTTTCTCGCGAATCGAGCCAGCAACCGCAGCGAGCATGCTCGTTCCATCTGCAGCTTGATTCTGGAAGATCTCCTGGTGTAGTTCGAGGCTTTCACCAAAGATGCGGTCGAGTTCCAGAACTGCGCTGAGCAGGTCGTTGCAGCGCTCGGTCGTGGAGACTGAGAGCAGCAACTCCTGATCCGAGAGGGGCGGATTTGCCTGCTGCAGCTCTTTTGCCATGGCCCGAAGGCGCATCAGCGTAGCGTAGACTTGTTGTGCCTTGTTGGGAATGAATCCCTGCCTCGAGGCAGGAAGAAGACCGCGGGCGATCTTGCGGCGAAGCACCGCGCGCAAGAAGCTGTTGCGAGTCGTCTCCAGTCCGGCGCCGGGGAAGCGGAGGGCGATTCGGTATGCCTCCTGAAGGTTGATGTCTTCAGAAAACCACGATGGACGCTGGCGAACGGCATCGAGGTTCTCGACCATTTGATGGGCGAGCTTGGTGTAGAACCGCTCTTCGATCTGATCTTTCGTTCCACCCTGATGCAGTGCTGTCTGGTACTCGGCCATGGCGTGAACCAGCAGCACTTGTGTGCGTGGATACGAGCTGCACATCAGGTTCCACGGGTCGCCGTCCTTGAATCCGTCGCCACCGCCGCGGAAGTCGGTGCGGAGAACAACCGATGGTATGTCGAGCATCTTGGCGAAAACGAACTCGACGACCGTGCCGGAATCGAGCTCAGGACCGTCGAAGTTGAAGATGGCCAGGTCCCGCTGCATGACTTGCAGAAGGTCCTGGTTCCTGACGTGTGAGGCCCGATTGACCGTTTGCTCGAGATCCTGGGGTAGTATGCAGCGATACCTGCCGCACGACACCTTTTGGATGTAGTGCGCCAGAATGGCATTGCCGATCAGTTCTTTGTGCGTGAAGAGACCGCCCGCGAAATAGATTGTGAAGGGCCGGTCGCTGTCGCCGTTCGCGCCAAGTTGCGAACCAATCAGATCGTCCAGCAGAGATGTTTCCATTTTCGTCCTCGTTTGTTGACAGGTTGAAGGTCTTTAGTGGTACTGCCTGTGATGGCAGTTTAGGTGTCTTCGGTTTGTCTCGTCTCAAGCATCGCTTAGCTCTGGTTTGCAGTTGAGTCAGGGCAGTTATTCGAAGTTGGTAAGCGATTCCGAGAGAGAGGACAAGGAAAGACATCAAACCCTATAAGACCAGTTTGTCTAAAACAACTAAGAGTTCTTAGTATTGAGGCAGCTCAAGGACGTAATGACGTATGAATTAGTAGCGCTGTCGAGAAGCCAAGTTGTGGGTGCAAAGCCAACATACGCAGAGGAGATGGGTGTCAAAGCTAGTGCATATATTCGCCAGCAGGTGAAAACTTGACCGGCCTCAAGCAATATCACACAACTTCTTGTGGTTCTCCTCGTGGCGGAGCTCAACTGCGCCTAGCTACTAGGAAGAATAATAGACCGGGCGGACAAAAAATTTTGTCTGCCGAGAACCGAAGCGCTCGGCAGTGTGCTTGCACAGGCTAGAGAGCCGGATAGCCGCTCAAGTGAAGGCGCTGGAAAAGTGTGCCCGGCTCAATCCTTAGCCTTATCGCTCCTCTTCTGCTCGACGAGCTCGACCACCCGTTCCGGCTCCTCGCGCAAGTAATAAACGTGGTCGTGCACCGTGACCTGAGACCTGGCTCGCGAATCACCGATGCCTTTGGTGCTGTGCTGAATCGCCATAATCTCGTCGGCATTGAACCAGGCCGGCTTTCCGTTCGGCAACGTCAGCATGACGAACCCCAGCAAGAGTGTGGTCAGCCACGGGGTTCTGTCGAAGGGGATTGGGGTGTTCGACCTTGTCTTGGTTTTTTTGCTCATTGTTCTTTCCTTCTTCCTTGCCGTTGACTCGGTCTTGAAAGGAAGCCAGATGAGGGCTTGCACCGCATATGGTGGCGCTGACCGGTTCCTGCTTTGGACGGGAACCGGTCTCACTTCGATTGCTTGGCATGCCAGGACCGACGATTTCTCTCAGTCCAGTTCGGAGATGATCCGGCGCCCGGTTTTGAAAAACTTCAAGGCATCGGCTCGTCCGATCTTCATGCCAAAGTCGGCGACCTGCAAACACCAGTACGCCATGTACGCTCGCAGCGCGACTTCGCCGGAGATGGTTACGATCCGCTCTTTCAAAGCGGCGATCGTTTCCGGGCGCGGCGGATAACGCAGCTCGGCCTCCGCGACGTAGCAGTCGTAGAGGAGCCGGGCCAGGTCAAAGGCGCGATCGCCGTGACCGGCTTGATCCCAATCGACGTAGCCGGTCAAGACGTCGTCCTCGGTGACCAGAGCGTTGTAGTGCTGGAAATCTCCATGCACAACATCCGTTCGCCGACACACAAGGTGCTCAGGAAAGAGGGGACGCAGGCGCTGCAGAAAACTGCCTCCCTCTTTGCCAAATCCGGCAATGCGCTCCTGCCAGCCTTGCACGTCGTCGTGCAATGTAGCCAGAACGCGATCGGCGTAATTCTGACCGCTAGTGAATTTGTCGCTCTCCTGGCGCTTGTTCAGCTCGATGAGCTGGAGCACCAGTTTGTGCGTCGGCCAGGGTGCCGGAAGCCCGGGAAGATGTTCTTGCAGATAAAACGTTCCCAGGCGGTCGATGAAGCCCATCAGTCCGAACTTGGGGGTCGGTGCCTGAGGGCTTTGAGCGATCTGGGCGCTATCGCGAGCGCCCAGTATTTGCTGAGTGGCGTCGCCTTCAGAGACGAGCTTCAATACCTGTTTGACGCCTGTGCTCTGATTGACGACTGTCCATGCACCATTGACGCCGCGAGGCATCTTGTCGGCCAGAATCAAGTCCTGCTTGTAGAGCCGGTTGATGGCCGCTACAAGCCTGGCCAGTTTGTTCGGATCGTGTGCCATTTGGGTTTGTTCGGGCTCGTGACTGGATTGCGCATGGCTGGCCCGCGCCAAGCGTTCCGTGATGTTGTGGTCGAGAACAGCCTGAGGAGCCGTTCCCGACCTTTTCGTTTCAGTCCCTCTGGTCGAACCCGAGCGAGTCACTGCCTGTCAGACCGGGCAGGCAAAGTGCGTCTTCAGAATCAGGTCCGCCTCGATGCACAGACCTGGATCTGCGGGGTTCCCGGTCATTGGGCGCCAGGAGAGCTTGACCTCACTGCAACCGCAGCGGCTGAAAGCCTGACGCAGACAAGCTGCGATGGCTTCCTGGCTGATGGTGATTGCCACCGATTCGCCAAATTCCTTGCCGAACGGCAGATACCCTTCGATAACGACGCCGTTGTCACCGTTGCGTGCGTGGAGTTGATCCGGAAGTTTGAGGTCGCTCAACTTGTCAGCCAAGATGGCTCGGAGGTGGGATTCGATTTGAGCTTGGTTGAGCTTCAGTTTCATTGTGGTTGCTCCGATTTTCTGATCGGTGGAAGTTGCGCCGAAGGCGCGGCAGAAAGGGGCGCGTGCGCCCCTTTGTTGAGCAGCCTTGCGGCTGCCTGGTGCGACAGCTGGCGCTGTTGCAGGGAGTCCTCTGGGACGACATTGCTGCCGTCAGCAAAGGTGGCGGGTAGCAGAATTGATTGGCGGAGCGTTATATCGGGGTTGAACGCTCAGCGCATCTCGCGCCCGCCGAAGCGCATGAGAAGAGCGATGCCGAGCACGATCACAGCGGCGCCGAGCAGGACGATCGGTCGAGCGATCCTGCCGAGCAGAGTGACAGTGCTACGGAACGGCTTCGATGCGGTGAGTGCTTGAAGGTTGAGTTGCAGGTTCATAGCCATCCTCCTTGATGTGCGAGCACAGGCTTTCTTCCTGATGCTCGGGTCCTGAGACAAGAAGCTGAGCCGAAGCCAATCTTCAGCCCAACCGTTCTGGTTGCGTCGAAAAACTCAGTAGTTGCTTTGGAAAAGGCTTACAGGTCTACGTTTCTCCCAAGAGAAAAAGAACATATGTGTGATGTCAGGGTATATTTGTGGGCTCTGGTTCTAAAGAGGATCAAAGGCTTCAAAACTAATGATTATGATAAATCTCTTTGCAACCCAAGCCTTAACAATGCGGCAAGAATCTGTAAGCGTTTGAGGTTTAAGCGTTTACAGGCATTGGTTCTGGTGCCTTCGCAAGCACCAAACTAGCGCTAGCTCATATCCGTTTGTGCAGCTAGCGGAGCACTTGACCATTTCTCAAAGATATATTAAGTCCTACCCCTAAAAATGCTGTTACACGGGTGGATTCCAAGAAGTGCTGTAAGTCATGCTGGACTAACATCGCGCTCACCCATTGGAACATCAGTAAAAGCCGAGCTGGCAGCTTTTCCCCTTCAATTGTTTTGATCATCCGACCATTTGCAATGGAAGGGGCTCTAACAGTTTTGCGGTTTGTGGCAGCACATGCCGTCAGAGCTGTTCCAGCTGCGATGCGGCCAGCACAACTCACCTGCACCTGTATGCGCAAGCAACGTCGTGACCCGAGCGGCGTGGCGCTTGGGCATGAGGTGCAGTTTTCGATAACTGTCGATCCGATCGGCAGGTTCACTCGTAGTAAACCAAACCGCCACGAAGAAGGAGCACATATGTTCTTACTCGTCTTCTTGGGGGCTCTCGTCACAATCGTGATGGGGCTCTCAGTGAAGGGTGTGCTCGCCGTGAAAAAGTCGCAGTACCAGCTGACGAATGGAGAGTTCGGTGTCACTCTCGCTCTGATGCTGCTCCTCGTCATTCCCCTGACCTCCTGGGTCGGCGTGCAGGTTGCCATTCACAACCAGGTCTCTTTCAACGAGAACTGGAACGGGTGGGAAACCGGCGCCGAGCTCGTTCCGGAAGACTGTCAAGAAGACGGTCTCATGCGGCACTACTGGATCGAAACCAGGAAGGAATGGAAGGATGTCGATGAAGAGTACACGGACAAAAACGGCGAAAAGCGCACTCGCACCGTTAGAAAGCTGGTCGATGTCGATCACAAGATTCCGTACACCAAGGTGGAATGGACGTTCGTCGTTCACACCACCCTTGGTGACGTGACAATTGCCGATCGAAATCTGCCGGAGAACCCCAACGCTTACCGGTTCCGCTGGGGCGTTGCGGTACCTGACTACCCCGACACCGGCTATCCGGAATTCTGGCTGCAAGTCAGAGACCGGATCAACGCCAACAAGCCAGGACCGGTGACCTTCCGTCGCCAGTACGACAACTACATCCTGGCCAGCCAGCACACGATTCTGTCGCGCTACAGCGGTGCGATCGATCGCTACAACAAGGACCATCTCCTTCCTGCCATCAACAGCAGGATTGAGCACGTCTACTTGAGCAATCGGACGTACTTCGTAGGCGTCAGTCCCTCGGGTGACTGGTACAACGCAATCAACCGTTTCGACGCCGCGCTCGGTTCGACGCTCCAGGGCGACCTGCATCTGGTGATCGTCTCGACCGACAAGGTGAAGGACAAAGACGAATACGGTTTCGCTCTGATGGCGTACTGGCAGTCCGAGAAGAACTTCGACAAGGATGCTCTGTCGAAGAACGCCATCGTCGTAATCCTCGGAACCTCTGATGGCAAGACGGTCGCCTGGGCGCGAGCCTACACCGGAATGCCGATGGGCAACGAGGGTATGGTGATCGACATCCAGAATCAACTGCCCGGAACCGCGCTCACACCGCAGGCAATCCTGGGCAGCCCGTACGCCTCTCTGAACGGAAAGGGCGGCGTTACGGTCACGAACACGGATGGGGCGCTCGAGCGCATCATCTGGGGTCCGCACGCCTTCAAGCGCGTGCACATGCACAGCAACACCGGTCAGGGCGCCGGGTACGAATACCTGCTCAGGGAACTCGTACCGTCAACGGGGCAACTGATTGGCATCCTTGTTGTGCTGACACTGTTTGCAGGTGGCGCCTGGGGGCTTGCCGTCTACGCGGGACCGGACATCTACGCCGCGATTCGGGAACGCCTGGGCAAGCGCAGGTAAACCGTTCGCGTCGAACGGCCCTGCATCTCTCGAACTGGCCACCCATTCCGGGTGGTCAAAACCGGTCTGCTCAAACAGACCCAACAAAAAGAAAGAATAAGGAGAACTACCATGAGTAAAGGTTTGATCATCGGCCTCGGCATCCTCGGATTGCTCGTAGCCGGCGCCGTCGGTCTGTTCATGTACGCCAACACGGTCTACAACCAGGGCGTGCAGTACGAAAACGAGCTCAACGCTCTCTACCAGGACAACCAGAACGTGTACTCCACGTTCAAGACCAAGGTCTACGAGGCCCTCGGCATCGCCAACCTCAAGATGGACAAGCTCGACCAGGTCATCAAGGACGCGGTCGAGGGTCGCTACAAGGACAAGGACATGAAGCCCGGCACGGGTGGCGCCTTGTTCTCGTCCATCAAGGAAGCGTATCCCGACGTCGGCAACAACACGGCGATCTACGACAAGATCGTCGATATCCTCAACGAGGGTCGCACGGAGTTCAAGAACTCGCAGACTCGTCTGCTCGACCGCATCCGCGCCTACAACGTCTGGCGTGAAAGCGGCCTGATCCGCTCCATGATCACGGAGAGCAAGTTCCCCTCCAACCACCTCGAGGCGCGCATCGGCAAGAAGTCGGTGTACGGCAAGGAAGCGCTCGACCAGATGAAGACGATCGTCACCTCGTCCGACACGCAGAAGTCGTTCGACACCGGCACCGACGAACCGATCAACTTCAACGACAAGAAGTAAGGTCGCCTTCAAGCGCGACTGCCTCAGAGGCTGAGCGCTGGTTGTGACCGAAGTCCGCTGGTGGGGGAGGGTTTCCTTCCTCACCAGCGCTTCTTCGACTTTTTCAGCTTTTTCTCGAAAAAGGGAAAGGATTGAATCAACATGAGGAAACTCTCTGTTCGGGCTCTTCTCGTTGCCATCGTGCTCGGCTTGCCGATGTTCATGCACGGCGGTCGGCTCATTTTCGTCCCCTTCTACGCACTTGTCAGATGGGCGACGAACGCTCTCTACTACCACCAGCCAGGCATTGCTCCGCGCAGCTTCGGACTACTGGCGGTCACCATCTTCTGGTTTCTGGCAGTACCACTGACGGTGGCAGCCTGGTTCCGGCTCAACGATCGCCTGCGCGACGACGTCTCGCTTCTGCCAAGGCGCTTCAGTCGCATCATGCTGAACGTGATCATGTTCTTCTGCTCCTTCAT
>JAJPJO010000440.1 GCA_021324135.1 Pseudomonadota bacterium | reverse complement strand
TTTTTGCCCGGACGCGTGGAACTCCGCACCAGCTCTTTCTTTTTCGTCTCGCTCGTGATTGTAAAAGTGCTTCCGGATAGCACCATATTTGATGGCAAAACTCTAGCACACCTTGCCTCTTTTCCATCTCAATTTTTCTACTCGTTTGGTGGTGGCGCTCGGCCCTCACCTTCCGAACCGTAGTTATGGCGGTGCCCTCCCTTCAATAACTGTCCAACCGAAATCGATCTGCAGCTGGACGCTTCCAGCATTCCCCGCTCTTCGCCTCCTGGAGCCTCGTTTTCCACCGCCCTGGTATGAAGTCCTTCCAGCATCCAATTCAGGCGTTCTAAATCGATCCTCGGTCGATATGTCGGAACGATAACCATCGGATCTGCTCTTCTCTTTCCAGAAATCCAGGTCGATGACTTTGCCATTACTGCTTCCTGCAAACATCTCACTAGCCGTAGCTTCGACGATCGGATCTACCGCGACTTCCCCTTCGTCTTTCAGCTCCCTTGAAATAACATTTTCGTTTGCCGTGTATCTAACGCTCGCAGTCGGATGTATTTTATTTTCTTCTCTTTCCGTTTCGGCCAGTTCGTCTGTTTCAGCAGAAACAACACCAAGATCTTCACATACCCCAGGTTCTAGATCGCCTGATCCTATTGCCAAGTGTTTCCACAGGTCTGCATGCCTCTTGATGGTATTCGGTGAGCAACCAGTCAGTTCCTCGAGGGTGCTCCGGCTTATCTGCTGTCCAGACGATAAGCACAAGTTGACCGCGTCCTCTATTTTCTGCCTGGCCTTCGCTCTGCGCTTCTCGTTTCCTTTGCGCCAGTCCTCAGGCGTCCAGGTCCTCGTTGATGACTTGGTCTGCGCCACTATCCGGTCTATTGCTCGCTCAGACGTCAGGACATATGGAGTTCGCTCTGGAATATATTCGCCGCGCCAGATACAGGCTCGCCGAATTTGATCCTCGACTGCTCTCCAGTTGTTCGCGTTGATGTGGTTGCAGAACCCATTATGCTTCTCATTCAGCCATTGCAAAATCAACCGATAGCGCTCTTCGTCATTGAACCTGCCTGGATAGGCCGGTAAGCCAATGGCGGCGTCGCCATGCCAGAGATAGTGCTCGACGCAAATAACTGCCTTATGTCTTTGGCCAGATTTCTGCAGGCCCTCCTTCCAGAATTTTTGGCCTTGCTCATAGTTTTCTTTGATCAGTTTGGGTTGGAAAAATTCCTCAAAGCCATCGGTCGATAATCGTTCATGCTTGTCTTCTACCGCCGTATCTGCAAGGGTTTCGGGGTCTCCCTCAAGCAGCTCTTTTATACGTAATTTCGTATAACTCCAATCATTGCCAGCCCGCTCGATGTCATGAACAAAACGTCCCAGAGCCTCAAGCGAGTCGAGCATTTCTCGTTCGCACTCAACTGTGCCGTCCTGATTCAGCCAGGCAAAGCCGAACTGAAGTGGCAGGCGCAAACCATTGCCACTCGGAAATACTTCCAGCTGGCCGCTCTGAGTTGAAATGCCGCGGAGGCGAAAGTAAGACTTTAGAAGCCCGGTGACTTCATCACTGCTTTCCCAGATCTCGAATGGCAGATATATATGCCAGCCACCTGAATGACTGCTTCTGTATAGCCGCGTTTGTGTGATACCAATTGCGGTGAGCGCTGATTTGAGGAGCTCCAGCCCTTCGACATTGTGATACGCGCTACCGCTGTCCACATCAAGCACGGCAAAGCGCGTGAAGTCTCCCCAGCGTAGACCTCGAAAGTACTTCGCCTGGCCGGAGATTGCCTCCAGAATCAACTCATCCTGGAGCGCTGTTTTCTTGTTCAGGGTGTGCCATTCTTTGCCGCTTACGTTCTTGAATATGGTGCGCTGCCGGCACGGGTAATACGACAAAAATCTTTGTCGTATATCAAAGTTTGGCGCAGCAAAATCTTGCGCGCTCTTACTGATAGCGTGCGGCATGATAAAACCCGGTTGTTGCCTGTACTTCTTCTAATTTGGGACAGGTTGACCTAACCAGATCTATCGCTTATGCTGTCGATAGCTTTCGAGTTCTCCAACACGAAACTGTCAATTGAATAGCGAGATCTGTTCTAAGTGAAACATCGCCTGGCAGCGATGTTTTTGCTTTTTGAATAGATGGTCAGTCTGTATCTTTGACCGTGATTTCAATCTCCTTGTCGAGCCTGTGAAGATACTTAATCAGCAAGTCGATGCTGAATTTGTCGATGCAAAGCCTCTGAATTTCTGAGATTCTAGGTTGCTTGACTCCGAGGCGTTGCGCTGCTTCAGATTGGTTCCATTGACGCTGTTCGAGCTGATTCTTCAGCTCCAGTAACAGTTGCGTTCGGAGTAGCAGAGGCGCGCTTTTTTCTGAGTCAAAGCCCAGGTTTTTGAAGACCCGTTTATACGCTTGAAGTTGCACCGTCAACCAAAAGCCTCCTTAGCTAACTTTTCGAGCGGTTTCTGTGCCTGCATGGGTGGTGCTCGATTGAAAGTCGGTTTAGGCATTGGAATAGGTAGGCCAAGCTGTTGGGCAGTTGGTTCTCTCTTATGCTTCCGTCGCCGACGGTCTCCCTTTTGTGCTTCATTGGTTTTTGCGGAGATATGTGGTTTTCCTTCGGAGTGAAAATCGAAGGTGACTTCCAATCGATCTTGGATGGTTACCGAGTCTATAGCAGCTTCAGGCGGTCGGTTCTTCACTTCACTCTTACTGGGAAAGCTATCGGGGCTGTCTATGGCCGAAACAGAATCAGTTTGTTTTCGCTGAACTTCTAGCGCTTCGCGTATGGTCTGGAATGAGTTCTTGTTGTTGGCAATGTCTGAGACAAAGGTAGTGATTGCCTGCTGAGTAGAAATTTGTGTTCGGTCCAGAACAGTTTCCCCAAGATTGTTGAGCCAAAGGAATTGACCTTGGAGTGGAAGAGGAATTGGACCTTTAACGAACTGCGGAGGATCCGGATCCTGATCTCCGGAGCTTCCGGAGAATCCGGATCTTTGAAGCCAGAGATTAAGCTGGGCTATGGTCTCGTCTGTGTCTACGAAACTGTCCAGGCTTATGTAAATGTGCAGGGTATTGAAATCCTGTTGCCGGTATACGAGAGGGTCGAAAATTCCTATCGAATAGAGGTGCTCAATAACTGCGCTGACAGGCAGTGAATCTCGAGCAATAAGCACGAGGAAGTCCGTTTTAGGTCCGAGCTCAAAGGCATGAAAAAAGTTGGGATTGGGCTGCACTGAATCAATCAGATCTTTCTCGCCGAGTGAGGAATATTGGCTAAGTCGATTCCAGTGTTGGCCGGTTAAACGACGAACAAAGATTTGAAGTCCAGAAAACATTTGACCTAGAGCCAGGTTAGGCTTGTCGGAGGTCTGACCGGAGACTGCAGCAGTCCTTGTATTTGGGTGCAAGATAGTTTCTTTCTAGGCATGGGAAGAAGGCCCCACACATTCGATAGGTGAAGTCAATCTTTATGAGAGAGATACTTTATGTATTAGATCACCGATCTGCATGGATTAGTAGATATGCAAATGGGTTCGTCCTGTGTTCCCTCTTTAGTAGTGTCAGATCTCTTTGTGATCTAATTGGTATCAATTTTGGTGCCAATGGCACCACGGGAGATACTATATTGAGTTGCGGATTTGATCAATACTTGACTACGGCCAGAAAGTGCCAATAGATCATTTTCTCCGAAATTCCGGAACATCCGGAAGCTCAATCGGTGCACATCCGGTGATTCCGGATATTACCGGAGACGACGTTCAGATTGAGTATTCCACAATTCAATCTTCAAATGGTACCGCAGGCAGTGGCCGGTCTTACACATTTATAAGACGGCTTATCCTCATTTTTTGGAAAGCGTGCACGAAAAAATGCATGTCGCCGGAGATCCGGAAGAGAGGATATGGACATCCGGAATCTCCGGAGTTCTCGGAATCTTCGGAGAAGCTGAGTAATGCCTAATATGGAGCCATGCGCATTGGCTAACATGTTGAAGTAGTGGCTATATTTCTGATCTGGTCTTCCTCTCCGCGGTTCCAGATTATTTGGCATCGTCATCCGCAACAGCCAGCTTTAATCCGCACCAGCAAAACTTCCTTTCCGGAGATCCGGAGATTTGTCCGGATCACCCGGAGACAAATTCCAAAATGCATGTATAATTCGAAATGATGTGACACCATATATAGTTCAGATAGGTATATATGTCAGCACTCCAAAAGCATCCTATGATTTCTGTCAAAGACGCTGCTGATGCGCTTGGCGTCGATCCCCGTACTATTCGAGAAAAGCTTGCAACTGGTCAGCTTAAGGGCGAAAAACGCCTCCAAGGGCTGAAGGAAAAATGGTTTGTATATCGAGGAGAGATAGAAAGTCTTCTGGAACAACAACGGCTACGTGGGTTTTCCATGCAAGATCGTGTCAGCACCCAAGGGATGCCGGAGTTCTTCACGGAGGATACTGCTGAGTCAATTGACATTGATGAGGTCGATCCTGACTCGGAAGAGACTGGTGTCGTGCCGAATAGCTCTCAATTGGAGGTAGTGATCAGAGCGATCACCAAGCAGTTCTCTGAGGAACTCCAAAAGACTCAAGAAGTTTTACTGTCCGTAAAAAAGGAACTGGATGAGAAGGATAGACAACTCAAGCTACTTCCTGATCTCGAGAAGAAGTGGGAAGAAGAACGAATAGCGCGGAATATGGCTACCCGTCAGCTAGAACGCCTACAAAGTGAAGTTGTGAGTCTTCAGGAAGAGACTGCTAATAAGGCTGAACTTGAACAGAAGCTACAAGAATCAGAAGGGGCGTTGGAAAAGTTGTCGTTGGACCTTCAAGACTTACAGGTCAGCAAGGAAAAACTGCAAGCCGAATCCGAGCGCATGGTCACAGAGCTGCAACGGGAACTAAAGAAGCTGAAAAAGCCTTTGTGGAAGAAATGGTTTCTTCCGAGAGAAATTGACGAATAAGGCGCATGCGCCATTGGCTCTACACTGCGTTATTTTCGTTAAAGGCTTGGTATCACCCACGGAGGCTCCCAAAGTCGTCTCATAAGTGCTTTTAAGACTAGTCCTTTTCTGATCTGATAATAGATATTGTCTAGCTCTCTTCAATCACTCCCAGGAGGCTGCGCATTTCGTCACCGATCGAATCGGGCCAATCAGTTGCTAAAAGAAAGTCTGTGATCACATTTTTGAGCTTAGTTATTTTTTCAGAACGTTCCATCGGGATTTTCAAAAGCTTGTCTAGCCGTTCGGCTTCCTTGATTGCGTCAAGCTCTCGAAGCATCGCCTCAAGTTTTCTTGCGGACTGATGCAAGGGATCTTCGTTGACGAGCTGATTAGCCGAAAGTCTGTATTGATCGCAGGTCCATGCGTCGAAGTTGGTCCAGTGAAGCCTTGTTCACGTTCGGGTGCGGTGGCCCAGAGTAGTGCTAGATGCCATGAAAATGGGATGAAGATAAGTAGGTTGACAATAATGACTGGTCGAGCGTGTTCCCTATCTCGTTTCAAAGCGATTCTCATCGGAAGGAAAAATGCCCAGAGCCCGGCAACTGAGACCGCTGCCATGCCTATCAATGCGACTATGGCTGCGGCAATGAGGTTCGTTGTTGCGAGCAAGTAATCTACAATCAACGGTACAAAAACGGCAAGGAAAAGCGAGAATACCGCGATTGCAACGAGCTTACTTGTGTAGCCTTTGAGCCGGTGATATGCGGGTATCCATGCACCTAAAACGATTGATATCGCGTCGAGGTAGCCAGTGATATCGCACCACATTGATGCGATCCGTGCCATTGCTTCTAAATCCTGATTACTCATTGGCGCTAATCATATTCAACGAGATCGAGCTCGGCAAATGAATTCATCAATGGCGTCTTCATTAAGCCATGCAAATCCCTGTATTCGCTCGGCTCGATCGCAGGTTAATCCTCGTCGCGATCGAATAGTTCTCGGCACTTGTCTGTTGTAATTGCGTTAAATATGAGATACAGATGGTCCTTCAGTTGCGAAAGCCGCAATACAGCCGATGCGGCACGAACGGGAGTGCCATCGTAGACGGCATCCCATCGGCCCATATTCGTGAGTTGATAGTCGCAGCCGCGCGCATGCTCGCCAGAGAGTTGGCACGAAAAATAGGCTGGGATGCTCTCTTGTGTAAAGTCCATTGTTGCTATGAATCGTTCCATCGTTGGTAATGTAAGCTTAGAACCAGCTCTGGGGTTGAGTGACTGGAATTTTTTTGCTATTACCGGCGGTGTTATGAAATTGAAGTAATCAGCTAACAGCGACGGGTGTTCTTCAATCTTCATCTTGTTGTAGAAGGTTAGGGTTAGTTGCTCTACGACCTCTGACTTACAGCATTTCGCGTATTTGATCAGCACCTCCTCAATCGCTGGTGCTAAAGTCTGATGCCAGTCCGGATATGGGCCAGAAATGAGGCGATAAGAAAGGCGGTTTCCGTCTGCTTCAATTTCGGACGTTGCGTCCGAGGCCAGCACGCTGCTCTGGTCAGTTTCCAAAATGCGAAATCGATCCGTGAGCTCGTCGGTAAAGAGTGCCGGTAAAAAGTCGTCTTTATCGAAGCGTGCTTCGACAATCATTTTGACAATTGGAGACTTTGTGAGTGAGGGAAAGAACATTCCGTTTTTCTTGTTGATTAATTGCTGACGTTGAGCGAATATTCTACAGATCTGGAAAAGCCGGCCCGCTCGCTCGGCGAAAGATTTAATCTTCTCAATTTCGCAAATTTGCGAAATCTGTGCTACAGTAATAATGCCAACTACACGAGTGATTCTTTTTAAGGACGACGATGGCACCACACCCATCTTGGTGTTCTTGGACTCCGTTTCGGAGAAGGTACAAGCCAAAGTAATTGCTCGTATCGAATT
>JAJPJO010000341.1 GCA_021324135.1 Pseudomonadota bacterium | reverse complement strand
TCAGATCACTTTACAACGCGCAACATAATGAGGCTGTGCCTCATTGCAGTGATCTCCACTGGGTTGTCAGCGGCGCCTTCCTGGCGCTCGTGATTGTTAATAAAAACAGGGCTTCGCGCCAGGTTGAACCGTGGCGCAGAGATCGACAACCGCACTTTGTATTACTATATCGTTACATAGGTCCGGCGGACAACTGAGCGGTTTGAAAGAATGGGCGGAGGAGCGGTTTTGAGCCGCTCCCCCGCTTTCTATTCAAGACTCAGAACGTCGGCTCAGCAGCCGTACCAGACAGGTCCGGCAGGTTCGCGGAGCGTAACCGCGTCGGGATTGATGTCCGCCGCGTCAGGCTTGATGTCCGCCGCGTCGGGCTTGATGTCCGCCGCGCCGCTCGAGCCGGCCGGCGTTGATACCACAGGCGGTGCAGCCAACAGAGCGATCAGCAGGTTGGTGAGGTGGCCGTAGGCCTCCACCATCACCTCGTTGTCGGGCTCCGTCGAGATGTAGCAGCGCGAGGCCGCCCAGGTGAGCGGCAGGGACTTGAGCACCAGGTCGAGGCGCGACTCGAAGGTATCCACCCGGCGCGGATGGTAGCCGACGTCGGCACCGGAGACCGGCTCCGAGGTCCGCGCCTTGAGCTTGGCCATGAGCCAGCCGCAGTCGCCGACCTTGTGCGTGGCGTCCATGGCCCTGGCTTCCAGACCGCGCTCATTGCGAGCGGCGTGTCCGACCGCGTCCATGTGGTTGAGCGCCTCCCACCAGGTCTCGGGCTTGGAGCACTGCTGGCGGCAGAGTTCCGCCACGGCCAGGATGGTATTGCCCAAGGTGGCATCCTTGACCAGCGCCAGCACGCCCTGGCTGCCCGTAATCAACTCGTCCATGAAGCGCCAGACGAGCAGATCGACGCTGCCGGCAGGCGCCGTGCCGAGAGCGTTGACGATGATGAGCGGCCACCTGTCGGCGGCGTCGCGCAACTCCCTGGACCGACTGCGCGACTGCCTGGGCAGTTGCTCGTAGATGGACACCAGCAGCGTGGAGAGGGGGCGCGCGAGGGCGAGTTCATCGCGCAGATACTGAGTGAATTGGGCGGGCGAGATGCCGACCAGATTGCGAGTTTGTCCGGAGGACATTTGAGATACCTCTTCAGTTTGGAACCGAATGAAGGGCTCGGAACCAGTCCCGAGCCCGTTTGAGACATTTGATGGCCAACGTCGCCCAGCGTCTAGGACGCTAGTTTGCAGACGTCGCCGCGGCACGACAGTACGAGGCGTAGAAGTACCTGTACGTCAGGCTGAGAACAGTCAACGAGCCAATGGCCGGCACCAGCCAGCGCACGATGGGCTCGAGCAGGCCGAACGTGGCGCAGATGTTGAAGAAGCCCGCTGACAGAAGAATCAGCAGCGACCCCAACATGCGCACGATATGGGACTGAACGGCGGTGAGCCCATGTCCGTCGTCGAGCAAGTCGAGCGCGGCCAGGGCCAGTCCGAGAAGCGCCAGGATGTTGGCTGGAACGGCGGCGTAGGAAGCGGTCCAGCTCATGTGAAGCGAGGGGAAGAGCGCCGCCAGACAGAGCCCGATCATAACGCAGGCGGCCGCCTGCCAGACGCTGCGCCTGGCCAGCCGGTCGGTCCAGCCCGTTCTGGGCGGCTGAAACTGCACCAGTTGCCTCACCACCCCCGGTGCGCCGCGCTGGGGCGGTGTGTAGATCTGCACCACGGGCGGTGAGACGAGTCCCCGGATTCTGGTCAGCGCCTTGATGCGGATGACCCCGGTCAGGCTCAGGTACAGGGCCAGGGCGGTCAAGATCAACTGCAAGGACGAGGGGCTGGCGATCAGCATCGGCATGACGCTGAGCGCCAGGAGCCCCATGCCGAGCAGGTAGAGCTTGCCAGCCGAAACATGCAGTCCTTTGCCTTTCCTGGCGGCGACGGCGGCGGCGAGAAAGCCGGCGATCACGACGATGGTGCCGATCAGATCGTGGGCCCGCGAGCACCACCTGAGCCAGCCGGCGTTGCCATTCCTGGGCAGCAGGCCTTCCGAGTGGGCGCTCACTTGCAAGCCGCCCAGGAAGACCGCGCCGGTAAGCGCCAGCATGCAGCCGGCTTTGGTCAGCTTTGACATGTGTTCCTCGTGGTTGAGTAAAGAGAAACCGCGGAAACCCTCACGGCAGAGAAGCACTCGACTCGGAGCCAGCCCTTTAAAATCGCGCTCCTAAAGTCGCGCTCACTGCCGAGATACTGTTCTGTTGAAGGATGTGATTGATTCTTGGTGTTGCTACTGTTCCTGATGGGCTGAGATGAGCGATAACTCCACCGTAGACCTCCAATTTCAGCTTTGCAACAAACGTCAAGAGAACTGTGTCCATACGGTGGTGATCATTACTTGTTTAAGCTCACACAATTGATATTAGTTAAACGCTCATCTCGAGAGGCTTCCACAATATCACCAGCGACAGTTTGTCCGGATCTAATTTGCCATTCTCACCGTCAACCGCCCTCTTCGATCTTGTCTTGAGAGTACGCGGACCATAAGTTCAAGAGAATCCCCGCATTTTTTCTCCAACCAGAAAGCCTATCGCCTGAAGAAGGACAGCTAAGCATCATCGCTTCACTATACCGGCATACAAATTGCCGGGTGAGGTATGACGCCGAGCGCTGGAAAAAACGTTTCGGCAAAACCCAATAACCCCATAGGTAACCATGAACAGTCGTACCCTGCTTCTGGCCGTTCTCTGCCTGAGCATCGGCACAGGCACGCTCATCAGCCTGCCCGGTGCACTTACCGCCAAACCGGCGCCCGTGCAGCCGAGCAAAGGCAGTGAGGACCTGCACGCTCTCGTGAAGAGCATTTATGCGCGCGTCGATGTGGACAACAAAGGCTACATCACGAAGCGCGACGTTGAAAAAGCGTTCCTCGACCACAGCATCAAGGCTCGCGAAGCAATCGCCCTGCTCGTGCTCAAGGATGAATTCGGCGCACTCGCGAACGGCACCGATCGCATCAAACTCGCCGATCTTGGCGTTTTCCAGAAAGGCGTCAAACAAAGCGACCTCACCGACCGCATCGACGAGCGCTTCAAATCCGCCGAGGACTTCCTCAAGGTGGTGAATCGCGAACTCTATGCCAGGGGCACGAAAGCAGAGAGCCTCGCCAAAATGCGTAACATCCAGCAAGTCTGGCGCGGCAACTGCTATCTGCTTTCGGGCTACGGCTCGCTAGCCGGCGTCAACCCCGAAAGGATTCGGCAGTGCATCACCGACAACGGCGTTGACACCAAATCCGGTATCAGGACCTTCACGGTCGTATTTCCGCGCTCCCCGGGCGAAAAATACATCGTGGAAGAGCCGAGCGACGCCGCCTTGCTGCGCGCCGAAGTCCAGGAGGACTCGGGTGTGTGGCTGTCGATCATGGTGCGCGCCTACGGGCAGTACATGCAGCGTCATCCATGCATCCGCCTTGTCCAGCGCATCTTCTACAAACTGGACGAACGGATTCTACCCGAGGACTTGACCGACAACGGCTCGATGAATCACGAAGGCTTGCGCATGCTCTTCGATCCCGGCAAGGAACGGCTCAAACAGGTGCTCTGGGGCTTTGATGACGACCAGATCATCTGGGTGATTCGCGAAGTGCTCGACCGCTATATGAGCGACCAGCCCGCCTTCGTGCGCGCGCTTGCATCGGCCGCTATCCTGCCCAAAGCCAAGCAGGCGATCGACCCCTTCTTGAGCCCGAGGGATGCAGCGCAAGTCCACGACTTGCTCAAGCGTTCAATCATTGATGAACGCTTGCCTGCTACCGTCGTCAAACTCGGCGGCTCACACGAGGCTGCGATTATTGCTTACAAACCGGGCAAGCGCTCGGCCGATGGCAAGCATAAGTCGCAGTACGGTTTCATCACCGTGCGCGACCAGGCGGGTGGGCTATCGGGTCCGGAAGCGCAAAAACTCAAGGATGGCGTCTGGTTCCGCGACCCCGGCGACGACGATCACAGCGTTTCGATGTCCGTGGAGGAGTTCGTCAACTTCTACAACGGCATGGCAGTGGTGCTCAAACGCTAAGCGAGCCAGCTCCGCCAGCCGGCAGCCCCGTTCGCCCGGACACCACTACGCACGGTATCAGAGGTAAAGACTCAATCACCTCGAGGCATTTGCCTCTGATACCATATTCAGTGCATCTGCTAAGCGTTATAGTATTGCACGTGTGTCACTCCACGATCGAGCACCAGACGGAGGTGTTGTTACCTCGGAGCATCCTCGTCGGTTCCTGCGTTAGCGAGGGATGACGGCCTCAAGCGCTTTTTTTGTCGCGCTCCTCGACGCAGCGCTCGCAGTTGTGCACGAGGCGAGCGTAGCGCATGCGCAGTCCGCGCGCGATCAGGGCTATGGAGCCAAAACTCGGATTTCGTTTTCCTCGTTCAATACTGCTGATAAAAGCGCGATCCACACCCGTGTCAGTAGCTAACTCTTCTTGCGATTTGCCAAGCCGTTTGCGCCGCAATGCAATGACCTCACCGAGGCAATTGTAAAGCTGATTTTGTCCTTCTTTTCTCGCCATTTGTTTTCCTCCCGGCATTTGTTTGCAAGATGGATTTAGCGCAATATGGTTTCCGCGGGCGCCAAAAAGCCGAAAAATTTTCCAGCTCGTGCCGCGGCAAATCCAGGAGCACTAAGCGTTTTGGCATTTGCTAAAATCTCTAAACTGCCTTGTAGTTTTTTGCAAAAATTGCTCCATTGAGAAGCACCATTAAATCGCACAACATGCTGGAGGTCCTTTGGAAATAGCTGAAAATCGCAAGCCATGCCGCTGAGGCACGAGCGCCCGCCAATTGTGTTTGGGCCAAACTGAGGCGTAGAACCAGAGTCGAGCAGTCGAACTCGTGACGGCAACGTGACAATTATCGTCAGTTCGCTCAGAGCTAATCAGCTGAGACGATGCGGTAAACCGTACTGACACCGGGAGCGCGAAGCAGATTTGATGACGGATCAGCTATTAAGATCAGGAATATCTTTTCGAACACCCAAAAGGGGTTATATCGCGCAAACGCACCATCTGTTCCATCCCCGAGCCGACTTATAACGTATCGCCGTGTTAAGCATGGCGAGTTACAAAAGTTATGAGATTTGGTTCTTTGATTTATGTAGGCTCGCAAGTACATCTATTCATTTTCTCTTTGAAGTTGGATTCGTCGTACCTGTCTCAGGTTCTAATTCATTCCAAGTCATCAGCAGAACAGCTCCAGGTTAATTTAGAGAAAGCTTTGGCTGTTTGCCAGTCATCCGACGGGCAGGCTGGCATAATCCTCATGCACTGCAAATCCAACCAGGAGAAGGCAGTGCGGATTTTGCCCTAAGCACGAATGAACCCGGAGAGACATTTATGCGCAAGCTATTTCTTGTTCTACTTCTCGCTTTGTGGTTGGCTCCCGTAGCTGAAGCGCAGGCGAAGTCTGTGCGTGGTGCCAGAGCTTTCGTCACTTGCGCCGACAAACGCGAGATCGAAACTGATGAGCCGCTCACCTGGCACGACGCCAAGGGTCCGGAAAAACGCGGTTTCCCTCGCGGCGATGAAATCGAGATCGTGAGCGACAAGAAGTGTCAGGAGATCTTGGGCTTTGGCGCCGCATTCACCGACGCCTCCTGCTATGTGTTAAACGGCATGCCCAAAGACGAGCGCAAGAAACTGTTCCGCTTGCTCTTTCATCCTGATGAGATGGGATTGAACGTTTGCCGCACATGCATTGGCGCGAGCGATTATGCAACGCATCTCTACAGCTACGACGAGGGTGAGCCCGATCCGGATATGAAGCGCTTCTCCATCGACTTCGACAAGAAGTACATCCTGCCCATGCTGCGCGAAGCTCGCGATGTGAACCCCGATATCTTCCTGTTCTCATCGCCCTGGAGCCCGCCTGGCTGGATGAAATCGACCGGTTCGATGCTTGGCGGCAATATGCAGCGCCGTTCGCTCAAACCTTATGCGAAATACTTCGTCAAGTTCCTTCAGGAATACCAGTCCAACGGCGTTCCCGTTCAAGCCGTAACCGTGCAGAACGAGGTGGACACCGATCAGGATGCGCGCATGCCGGCCTGCGTCTGGCCGCAGGAGTTGGAAGTTGATTTCGTGCGCTATGAGCTTGGTCCGGCACTGAAAGAAGCCGGTTTAAAAACGCAGATCTGGATCATCGATCACAACTACCATCTCTGGGGGCGCGCCCTGGGATCACTCGATTCGACGGATTTCCGGAAGTATTGCAATGCCATTGCCTGGCACGGATACGGCGGCGACGCGGTGCGGATGAGCACCGTCCATGATGCCTATCCCGATGTCGACATGTACTGGACCGAGGGCGGTCCCGACTATACCGACAAGGGCTATGCGACGGACTGGACGAAGTGGAGCAAAACCTTTACCGGCATTCTCCGCAACTGGTGCCGTTCGATTACGGCGTGGAACTTCGCACTCGACGAAAACGGCAAGCCCAATATCGGGCCGTTCCCCTGCGGGGGACTTGTGACCGTCAACTCGGCAAACAAGTCGGTTTCGTTCAGTGGGCAGTTCTGGGCGCTGTCGCATTATTCTCGTTATGTCAAACGAGGAGCGCGGCGACTCGAATCAAAAGGCGAACTGGCGAGCGTCTGCCATGTAGCCTTCGAAAACCCTGATGGTCAGCGCGTTGCCGTTCTCACCAACGAGGGCGACAAGGAGCACACAGTGGTTGTTCGAGATGGTGACAAATGGTCGGGCGTTACACTCCCGGCTGACTCAGTCACCACTTTGCTCTGGAAATGAACGCCGCTCCCGGAGAATCGTTCCCGGGCGCGCCAAGCTAAGCTCCTCATGAGCTAAAGGCAGAGCTAAGCTCTCTTGAGAGCTTAGCTCTTCATCTGGTTTTGATCATCGCCTGGAAAGGACTAACATGATTGAAATCAAGCTGTGGAAGCCGCCCGAACGGCTCCACTCACGTCTGTGGCGCCACCGTTTGTGGTGTCACCGATACGGCGCACTACCAGGGGCGAGAGCATCGCCCCTGCCACATGCCGTCGCGCCTCAGGCTCGACGGACGGGACCGGCGTTCTGCACAATCCCTGTCGAGATCCACAAGGACGGATTTGGGCAGAGATTGCGCAGAACGCCGGAGCCCATGCCCCTGCTCACAAGATCAGGGGTGGCTTCTAACTGAAAGGAGCGCACAATGCGCAAGATCTTTCAACAAATGACGGAAGCGGTAAAACGCGCTTTCCGTCGGATTCCTGCCGCCCTGAAGGGGCTCAAGGAAGCGACTGCGGCTGTTGGCGCATGGCTCCTGGGACGTTTGACGGCCGCGATCAGGTGGCTGAAGGGTGTTCCGAGTGCCCTATGGCAATGGCTAAGAGCGTTCCCGGGCAAAGTGCTACGCTTCGCCAGGGGAATACCGACCTGGCCGGGCAAAATCAGAGCCTGGCTCAAGGAACTGCGCGAGGGCTTCAAGCGCGTCATACGGGTGGGTCTGCCTTTCTGGAAAGGCAACATGAGGCGGCGGGGCTTTATCCTGCTCGTCCTCGCCCTCGCCTTCGTGGCGCTCAACGCCTTCGTCAACAACGCTCTGGTTGACGCGCAGGAGCCGTACAACACGCATATGAAGAACGGTCCGCTTAGCGCGTTCTGGTCCGCCGTCCTGCTCTACGTGGTATGGATGGTGGCCTGGGACATCGTTCAAGCTTGCTCGAACATCACTCGTACCGCTCTGGTTTTGACGATACGCAAGTGGCTGTCCGGCGACCTGATCTCATTGTGGATGAAGGCTCGCAACTACCTGAAGTACACGCGAGACAAGAATCCGGCCAAACCGGACAATCCGAGCCAGCGCAACTCGCAGGACCCGGACACGTACGCCAACAACACGGTGAACCTGTTCTTCAGTGCGCTTGATTCGCTGATGGCTGTCGCCATCTTCGGACACAAGCTGTGGACGGTCTACCATCAGATCGTCTACCTGGCCGTGGCAGTGAGCGTGTTGACCTCGCTTATGACCTGGCTGCTTGGCAAAAGCCTTGGCCGCCTGGTCAACACCCAGTACAAGACCGAGGCGGACCTGAGGGCCACTTTGCTCGATACGGAAAGCTCTGCCGAGGACATCGCGCTGGCGCACGGCGAGGACCTGGTGAAGGAGAACGCCGACAACAACCTGGCGAACATCATCTCCACCTTGATGTCCATCGGGTGGCTCAACTTCAGGTTGCAGCTCTACAACAACCTGATGAGCCCCACCCAGCTCGTGCCCGTGATCCCGATCCTGGTCGTGATCCCGCTCTACTTCGAGGGCAAGATCCCGGTCGGCGAGCTCGCCGCCGTCAGCGCCGGGTTCACGTCGCTGACTACCGGGTTGACGTGGTTTGCCAACCAGTTCGGCGGCATTATGACCTACTTCACGGTCACCAAGCGCATCGACGACATGTACCTGACTCTGAATGGGTACATGGCGGAGAAGCCTGCCGGCGAGCGCATCGAGGTGAACGAAGGTCCAGTCGCGGCCTTCGAGCACGTCTGCATAAACAACGCACTGGGCAAGCGGGTCGTTGAGGACCTGACGGTCCAGTTCGAGAAGAGCACGCTGATCCTCGGTACGGACAATGCCGGCAAATCTTGGATCCTCAAGGTTCTCGCCGGTGTGTTTGACGATGGATCCGGCAAGGCGACCTTGCTTCCTCAAGGGGAATTCCTGGTCCTCAGCCAGCGAACCTGGCTGCCCAAGTTCCCCTGCACGCTCAAACGCGTGCTCTGCTTCGGGCTCGATCATTGCCCGGACGACGCGACCGCATTGGAGGTATTGAACTGGGTGAACCTCGGTTCGCTAGCCAAAGATGTGGGCGGGTTGCACGCCGATCAAACCAAGACGTGGGGTGCCTTGATACCTGGGCCTGCCCAACAGCAAAGGCTCAATCTGGCTCGGGTCATCATGGCCTGCCTGCCGGATGGTGTCAAAGGTCAGCCCAAGCCGAAAGTTGTCGGCATCGACCAGGCGACGGCCACTCTCGAGGAAGGCAACGAGGAGCTGGTCTACACGCTTCTCGCCAAAAAGCTGGGTTGCTTGCTGATCAGCACCGCCACCGGTATCAAGCTGAGCAAGTACCACCAGCAAATCCTCGAGATCAAGGTGCTTGTCGATGAGGACGGCAACCCGAGAACGCCGGAGAAAGGTGAGAAGAATTGGCAGCTCTGCCCGGCCGACGAATACAAGCCGGAGGAGCCCAAGCGTGTTCTTTCACCCTGGGCAAGGCTTCTCGTCGCTCTCGGTCTCCTCGATGACCCGCATGGGAAATTGGAGGAGGTGCACGCCGAGGCGCACGAGGAGACGCAACCCGCTGTTTCAGTTCCGTCGAGCGGTGAGGGGAAACCTGAGCGGCAAGACGAACCGACAGACGAGCGCAAGACAGACTAGAGGTTTTTGCCTCGGGGAGCCAATCTCGGCTCCCTTCCTTTTTATACAAGCTCTTGCTATTTGAGGTAGTATGTTGCCGTCCTGTCAAAAATGATTTGCAGAAGTGAAAAAAAGCGCTGCCAAATATTTGCCAGATTTGCCACTTAAGATCAATTCTAAGCCTGAGAGTCAGGCTCGGATGGAGAATTCCCCCCACACATATACCTCCGCCCTGTTCGCACACGAAGACGGTTCCACCTGAGCGGAGCCGTCTTCTCTATGTGCAAACAAAAAGCGGTCGAATTGCTGAGTATCAGGTGAGCCGCAAGGTCAAGACGATGGACTGGTGCCGGCATGAACGAGGCGAGGAGCGGGATGTTGAGTCCCGCTGCCTCGCTCGCTCAGAAGCTCATCGCTCAGTCCGACCGCTCAGCTGAGTCACCGCCCGTGGTGACTTCCGCCGTGCGCTCCGCCGCCGCGTGGTCCGCCGCCCCGTGGTCCGCCGCCACCGCGTGGTCCGCCGGAACCGCCATCGTGATGACCACGATCGGGAGCATGACCACGATCGGGACCGTGACCGCGATCGGGTTCATGCCGACCAGGCTCGCCGCGCCCAGGCTCCCTTCCAGGACCGCGATGTCCGTCGGGGAAACGACCGGGATGCTCGTCGCGATGCTCGCGATAGTATCGGTCATGGTCGCGCCAGAAGCCGTCGTGATGATGCCAACGCTCGATCGGCACCCAGCCGCGACCGCAGTAGACGCGAAATCCGGCGTTCCACCAGAAGTAGAGCCCGAGATCGTAGTCATAGTAGTAATAGATGCCGCTGCCGTCGTCGTACCAGTAGTCGATGTCGACGGGATCGACCACGACTACCGGAGGCGGCGGAACGGGCTCGCGAACGACCACGCGCGTAGCGCAGCCGCCCAGGGACAGAACTGCTGCACCGAGGCACAGCAGCAGGACAGGTGTCTTTTTCATACGCTTTCAGTCTCCAATGGTTCAATCTTGAACCTGAGTCGACTGGCGGTGGCGCTGCCGAAAGCACAGCGCTATCGTCAATCGAATTTGATGCCAGGCTAGAACGAGAGGTTTCAGCCGTCATCTGCAATAAATATCTGCCGAAGGCCATCGCCAACGGTGTCAATCCCTTTCCATTCCAATGCCGGCATTTCAACAATCAGACCAAGTTATCTTCAACTTGTGATTCGAGCTCGCACCACATCTGGTATCAACTGGATCGAACTCGCAGCATTTGAATGCTGGTTGACAAGATCAAGAATGTTCAGCTTGTTGAAACGTCAGGAACTTCAAAGAAATAAAAAAGGGGCATTGATTACTTTTGATATTATTGCCCGCGCTCGTGGGCAATCAAGGATAACGGCGGTGCAAATAACCGTTTTCCCCCGCGCACGATTGAGCCAGGTAGCGCAGCAACAGCTAGCGCCAGGCTGTCGTCAAGCCAGGTCGAGGGTAATCAAGTAGAGCAAAGGTCCAAATGGCGAGCGGGCGACCGGTTGGCTTGCTCCGGTTGGCTGAATCCAGTCGCCCGCTCTTGACATGCATGTCTTTGGCGTAAACTGCGCTGAATCGAGGCTTTCTACCACTCTAGCGCAGCTACGAGAGCAGTTTCAGTGGATGGGAACGCCCGCGAATCGCGATGCTCTGCACGGAGCGTTCCTCAGTCCCTTTCCGCCGCGCAATTACTCCCAGGTATGCGGACGAATGCAGAGGCAATCCCAGAGCAATCTCTGGCATCCACTGCAGCGCTGCATGAAGACCGGCTGGCACGTTGTGCAGATGTCCTTGTACTTGAGACCGGACTTGAGCGTGTCACCGCATGTGGTGCAACATTGCGGCGCGGCAGGAGATTGAGATGCAGCGCAGGCGTGATGTGACTCGGCCTGGGGGGCGCCTGATTTGAGCGTTACTTGGTCCATTTTTCACCTCTGCTGTGGTGGTGGTTGAGACAAGCTTCTGCACGAGATGTGAGAAGCGGCTTGTCGTCGTAGCTAATCCGAACCGCTCATGAGTAGCCGGATAAGCAAAGAAAATGTGCGTGAGAAGGAACGTTCTTGAGATACAGATTTTGAAAAAGCCGAAGAAATAGCATTTCAGTTTCGACAAAAGTTTTGATATCAGGCAAGAACTGAGACCTTCTTGCCGATAAGATGTCATTCATGTCGGAGCGCAACATTCAAACATAAATTCAAGTCCATCTCCGCGAACGCCAATAAGAATTACCTTGCCGGGCTCCATGCAATGGCGGACACTATTCGAAACGAAAGCGCTGACAGATTTCGCGCTTCTTAGCGAAGCTATGAAAGCGCGCTGGTCTCAGCCCTTTCCTTTGGATTTTTGACGAGGCCAAAAATCGTCATTTCTGGCACCTTACACGAGGCCGAGACCCCAAAAACCGCACTGTATAAGTGTCAACGGCCTCGGCAACGGGGCCAAAATCTGCCGATCTTGGCCTCATCAAAAAAGCTCTTATGCTGGGCGTGTCGTAGCTATTTCTCTGACTTTCTGATCGCTGATTTCCTGATCTCGAGAATCAAACGGCATGGCGTAGTAGCTTAGATGGTTCCACAGAAGACTCGGAAAGCGCAAGTTTTTTGTCAAAAGAAAACGAGCAGGGCGGCAGCACCATATTTAGTGGCACCCGCCGCCCCGAACTCGTCTTGAGCAGTTGTCGACCGCCTGATCTTCTCAGGATTCCTTCTTGGCCGTCAGCTTGTTGGCCGCCAGCTTCTTCAGGCGTTCGTTGATGACGGCATAAGCGAAGAGAATCGCCGTACCCATCATCAAGGCGCCGCGAGCAAAGGTCACCGCATCCGTTTCCAGAATACCGATGGCGTGATGCCCGGAGAAGTACATGACCAGTTGGAAGGGCGCGGTACACAGTCCGAACGCAATCATCCAAACGATGAACCGCAGTGGTGTGAAGACCGGGAGCCCCGCGGCCTCACGCTTCGCCTTCCAACGGTTTAGCACCAGGACCAGCAAGGTGGTGGCTGTCAATGAACCGGCACCAAGCAGGAACGGCAAGCTCAGCACCGGAAAGTCCAGATTAAACTGCCCGAGAAACGCAAAGGCGATTATCGAGGCAGCGTACGTGATGATGTCGCGCATGTTGTTTCGTCCTTGAATCATGAGTTGATCGGGATATCAGTTGGCGCGAACGCGGAACGGCGCGGATCTCTCTGCGCATCTCAGCGTAGCGAAGGCAGCAATGCCCATGACGAGACCGTCGAAGCTCTGGTGCAGCCAGCCATAGACGATGCCCATCCAGAGACTGCTCATCCAGCTCTGCATGCTCATAGGCAAATCGCCCATGATATAGCAGGACCTGAGGGTACTCTCGCAGTTCGCCAGGACGTAGAGCGTGCGCACGACGTCGGGCGAGCATGCCAGAAGAACACCGATGGTCATGAGGGAGATGAGCGTCGGCTGGCTGCGACCGTGCACCAGCACGACCAGAACGCTGAACAGCAGCCCCACCAGAGCGGCAGCGAGGACGGCAGCGACGAAGGAAACCAAGACTGCGTCCCAAGTATCATAGTGCCACGTGCCTATCCCGAAGGCGTAGTCGGTGATCTCCAGGATGATTGCGCCGGCAAGGAACGCCCCTAACCAGCTCAGCAGAAAGACTTTAGTCCGAGACATATTTATGCTCCATGTAATTTGCCTGAGAACATCAATGACGGCGCAATAGCGCGTTCCCAGCGGTTAATTTCAGGTGCCATGCCCTTTTGCTAAGCGAGTAGACAACGCTCCAAGAGAAAATACTCTTGAGAGTCGGTGCTTACTTACTTGATGAGTGTTCTTCGGACGATTGGAAGAAAGGACAGGGCTGTCAAAGACATCTAACAGAACCGCTTTTTCCAAAATGATTTCAAGAGCTGCATTTATAGCCACTGGCTCAAATCGCGCCGTGTTTGCCGCCAGACCCTTAGCCTGCCGCGGTGCGCGGATGATAAGAAATCGGTTGGCCCAGTTCGTGCCAATGGACACAAAACGGTGTTAAGGGCGGCTATACGAGACTTCTTTACATTCGAAATTAGTTGATGCCTGCTGGTATCAGACACGCGGATACGTCACTATGCGCGAAAAAAAATCGACCGTGGCGGCAAGTTGCCACGGTCGATCCTGTGATCAAGCAATTCCCGTAGCACGCTGGAAGTCCTGGCGCCCAGGTCATGAGCGCCAGGACAATGCATTACCGCGTGGCTAGGACTTCTCTTTATGGAGCCGGTAGCGCTCGAAGAGCAGCGCCGCCAAGAGAACACCGGCAGTGAGCAGCATCTGCACCCAGCTCTCGAAGCCCTTCTGGATGCACCAGGCTTTGATGACGGTCATGAGGAGCGCGCCGGCAATGCTGCCGGGAATCGAGCCTCTGCCGCCGTAGAGCGAACCACCGCCGATGACCACCGCGGCGATGGCGGTGAGCTCCAGTCCGGTACCGACAGTCGGATCACCGACCGTGAGGCGGGAGAACTGAAGCAAGCCGGCGATGCCCGCGAAGAGCCCGCTGATGCCGTAGATTGCGATCTTGAGCTTGTCCACACCCAGACCGCAAAGCCTGGCTGCCTGCTCGTTCGAGCCCAGGTAGAAGACGCTCCGCCCCCAGGGGGTGTAGCGCAGAACCGCCCAGACAATCAGGCACAGACCGATCACCAGCCAGACGCCGACAGGGAAAATCTGCCAGCGGTGCTCCTCCGGCAAACTGGTCAGAAACGAGTTCAGCCCAGTCATGGGAGCGTCCACCTTCTGTTCGTGCGCGATTTGATTTGCCACCGCCCGTGCCGCCAGGAAAGTGATCAAGGTAGCCATGAACGGTTGCGCCTTGATCTTGGTGACCATCAAACCGTTGAGCACACCCCAGGCGCCGCCGAGGAGGATGCCGATGATGGCGGCGCTCCAGGGGCTGAAGTGGGCGTTGAGCAGCGTGGCAATCGTCACTGTGGTGACTGCCACCACCGAGCCGACCGAGAGGTCAATCCCGGAGGAAACGATGGTGATCGTCAGTCCCAGCGCCAGACATGCGACGATTGCCGTCTGGATGAATATCAGCTCGGTGTTCTGAGCTGACATGAACGTCGGCACACTCAGGCAGGCGATCGCGTAAGCTCCCGCCAGCACTGCAAATGGGCCGATGTTTCCCAGATGTTTGGAAAACGAATTCTTCATTGAGTACCTCCAGTTGCAGCAATCATCAGCTCGTCAGGTGTGACGCTTGCCGCGTCGTACTTGTGCGGGAGGAGCTGACCACGCCGCATCACCATGATCGAATTGCTGAGAGCCAGCGCTTCTTCTACATCGGTGGTGGCAAGCACGATCGCTTTGCCCGCCGAAGCGAGTTCATCGATGTACCGCCAAAGTTCAAGACGAGCTGCGATATCGACTCCGCGCGTCGGTTCGCTGAGGAGAACGACATCGACATCAGTGATGGCGAAACGAGCCAGGGCAGCCTTCTGCTGATTGCCGCCGGAAAGCTCGCCGATTGGTTGGTTGCCGCCGCGGCATTTGATGCCGAAGCGTTCGATGAATTCGCCGGCCAGGGTGGCAACGCGGCGTGGAGAGATCAGTCCGAAACGACCGGCTTTGGACCAATCCACGACAGCGATGTTTTCCCCGATCGAACGACTCATCGCCAGCCCGGCCGGCCGAGCCTCAGGAACCATGCCGATCCCACGCTTGCTCCAGCGCGTTTTGGCAGGCGCTTGCGTGTTTGACGGGCCGTCGGTTCCAGTCGCAGCGGCTGCAGATGCCGATTGAGCCGCCAGCAAAGGCAGGTGAACGGCACCCTTGCGCACCGCTCTCAGCCCGAAGAGCGCCTGCAAGAGCTCGGTTGCTCCGCAGTCGACCAGACCGAAGATGGTGAGCACCTCACCGGCGTTGACGGTAAACGTGGCGTCATGGACATTCTCAGCCGAGAGACCGTGAACGTTCAGAACCGGCTTGACAGCGGTTTCCCCGCGATCGGAGCCGGAGCGGCGAAAGTGCGTATTGACCGAGCGCCCGAACATGGCTTCGCTCAAGGCGGGAACGCTGGTCTCACCGGCATTCCCTTCGAGCGCCACCTTGGCGTCGCGCAAGACCGTATACGTATCCGCGATCTGCAGCACCTCCGCCAGAAAGTGCGAGATGTAGACGATCGCCGTTCCCTGGGATTTGAGCACCCGAATCAGATCGAACAGCCGATTGCGGTCGGCAGCGTTCAGACTGCTCGTAGGCTCATCCAGGAGAAGAACGCGCGCACCATTGACGGTGGCACGCACGATTTCGACGATTTGCTGGTTGCTGATGGACAGGTCGCCGGCGCGCGTGTCGAGCGGAATGTCGTGGCCGAGATTGTCGAGCGCCGCGGCAGCCAGGCGCCGCATCGTTCCACGATCGAGCACGACGCCGCCCATGGTGCGCAGCGTTCCGGCGAAGATGTTCTCCACGACGCTCAGGTGCGGAAAGATGCTGAGCTCCTGGAACACGGCATGAACGCCGTCGCGCCGGGCGGCCTCGGGACTGTCAGGCAAGTATTTCTTGCCGTCGCGCCAGAGGAAACCACGGTCTGGGCGGTTCACCCCGGTGATCACTTTGATGAGTGTGCTTTTGCCCGCGCCGTTTGCCCCCAGAAGCGCCCGCACCTCGCCGGGACGCACCTGAAAGCTCACGTCTTGCAGAGCCTGTGTCGCTCTAAAAGCCACACTCACGTTATCGACGTTGAGTGCAAAATCTGACACTTGGACCTCCTTTCAAATTTCGTGCGCACCACGTGTAGTGGCATGCGCCCCTGGATGCAAGCCCTCATTTCACCCCGGACAAATCCGGATTGACCCGCTCCCACACATCAGGGTTGTGCAGGTTCGCAGTCGTGACGATGACGGTGGGAATGTAGTCCACCTTCTTGACCGGCTTGCCTTGCGCCGAGTCGATAGCGGCGATGACGCTGCGATAGCCAAGCTCGACCGGATTTTGCGTGACCAGCGCGTCGATCTTGCCCGACTCGAGCCCGCGCACGAGCTGATCGGAGAAGTCGAAACCGACGAACTTGACTTTGCCGCACAGCTTGGCATTGTCGAGCGCCAGCATCATGCCGTAGCTCAACGATTCCATGCTGGCGAAAACGCCATCGATGGCATAGGTGCCGTCGGGTTTGCGAAGCGGTGCCAGGATGTTCTCCGCTGCAGCGCGCGCCGTTTCAGCGTTCTCGCCGCCGCGGATATTCTGGCTCACCACCTTGATGTCGGGGTATTTGGCGATCGCGTCCAGGAAACCCTTTTCGCGAGCATCGGTGCTGGCCGTCCCCTCCACGCCGCGCAAGATCGCCACGCGACCGTGCCCGCCCAGAAGCTTGGCCAGGTGTTCTCCGGCTGAAACGCCACCGGCATAGTTGTCCGTTCCCACATACCCCTGATAATCATCGCCTGCCAGCGGCGAGTCGATGATTATGACCGGGATCTTGGCGTTGTGCGCGTTTTTCACCGGACCGGTCAGGGCCTTGAAATCGACCGGACCGACGACTAGTGCGCTAGGGAGCGTACCGACCATGTTATCGACGATGTCGATCTCGTCGGCGCGTGCGTTGGCAGTCACAGGACCCTGCCAGATGACTTCGACGCCGCGCTCGCGCTCGGCTTTCAGGGCTCCGGCGTGGACCGTTTTCCAATACACGTCGAACTGGTGCATGGGCACGAACGCGATTCTCAGTTTGTGATTGTTCCCCGCGGAGCCGCAGCCTGCGAACAGCGAGACTGCCAGCGCCACAAGTAAGATTTTCGTCCTCATTGGACCTCCTCTTCGAATTGAGTAATGTACCGTAATGAACCGCAGCGGTGTGTCAAACGCCGCCGACACTTCACCCGACTTTGCAAAACCACACCGAGGTCGACCAACACTTCCTCGCGGCATTTGCGAACTGCAAAAGGCAGAAGAGAGTATTGATCAGCTTTTGATGGGGGCAGCAGTTAAGCGGTGAAGTTGACAAGAGTGTTCAAAGCTTAGAAAAGCGAGACACTCGTACTCAAGCAAATCCGGGCGATGTGACGGTTATTGAAGGTTAGGAAATTGGAAATGCACAAACTTAGCGCTAGTGCGCGCTAACCGGTGTGCCAATATGGCGCTTTCAATAGGGCTCTTTCAGGATTAAAACGATTTCTGACTTTGTTGGCACCATCCTCCTTCACGGTCAGCACGAACCCGGAAATCACAAAAAATTCCTACTATATGCCTACATATATACCAGTGCGAAAAAGAGGCGAATCAGCAGTGCCTTATGCAATGCTGATTCGCTGGTAGAAACACTTCATGGTCGCATCGTCCAGTCTCTAGGAATTCTTCTTCGGCTCGACCTCCGCGTCCCGACCGTAATAGCGGTAATGCAGCGGCATCTCATCGTCGGTCGGATTGCGTGATGCCACGAAGAAGTCACTGCGCTCGAAGACAAGCACGGATTTCTGCCAGTTGCTCCCGGCAACGGCGGCCTCGAAGTCGCCGCACAGGTCGAAGGCATCGAGCAGGTTCACACCCATGCGCTTGTGCGCCGCGCGGTTCTTCACCTCATCGATGGTCTCGCCGGGCATGACCAAGTCCGGATAAAAGCCCTCACCGTCTTCGGAAAACAACAGCAAGTGCTCCGCCCCAAGGCGGTTGGCGTTGTCCCACCAACCGCGGATGGTTTCCTTAGTGATCGATGTGTTCGCCATGGTTCGCTCCTTTGCAAAACGAATGAGCCCTCGCCGCCTGAATTCAACTTCTTCGAGCCAACAGCACAGAAAGTCCCGATCGCGCGCTGCCTCTGCCCACCATGGATGGGAAAAGGGAAGGTCGAAAACGAGACTGCGGTACTCTTGGTTCGATTTTGAAAATTGAAGATGACGACGAAAGACACCTTGTTGTAACAGGAGCAAACGATGATCAAGAAACATGAGTACACGACTGAAGTAGTATTTTCACGAGGTATTCAGATGCGCCAGCTCAAGCAAGCAGTCACGTTCAAGTCACGATTGCCCATGCAGGTCGCTTTGCGCGCAGGCCAGCCACAGGTGCGCAGTCAACTCACCTTGCATGCACTCATGTCACTTGGCGGAGAGGCACTTCAACATGCCACCATATGTGGTGCAGGCTTTTGACCCTCAAGCCGGTTCTGCCAGCGCGCTCAGTCGTGTAAGCGCTTAAATCGATCTCAGCGGCAAGCACATACTCCCGCTTGTCATCGGGATTTCAGGCTTCAACGAACACTGCTTGACTTGCCCGTTCTAACACCTGGATTCAAAGGAAAAACGACAATTGACCGGGCTGTGAGTCCGATTGACTGGACTCTAAATCTCCCACCCGACGACTCTTGACAGCAGCGAACAGCGTTTCCGTAAACGATTGTGAAGCAGTCCGGCGCAACATTTGGTAATAGCTCTAAAGACAGATTTCTGTTACCTATTTGCCATTGACGTTTCTTTCACAATCTCGGAAAAGACTACGCCTCCAGCACTTCCGATTATCACCCCTAGCCTGATCACGCAAACACCTTTCGGGGTTGGGAGCTGGTCTACTTCGAGCTCTACCAAGCCGATGCCCTTACGCATTGGTCCGATCGAATCGTTCAATCTAAAAAACGGAGCTTTCATGCAGCGTTGACTAGTCGTAATGGAGTCAACCAATGAGTTCTACATCCCCTGCCGTGATCGGTGCTGTTCTCTACATCATCGCCATGGCATTTTTCCTGGGAGCATTCGGGCTTCGCAAGATCAAGATTACTCGCGTCGTGAACCCGCCCTGGTATAAGACAGCCTGGGCAAGGGTTTCGGCTACAGCGATAGTGGCTGTTGCCGGAGTTTCGATCATCACCTGGCAGTCCGGAGCGATCCAGGAATTTCAGAAGCGGCAGGCCGAGTTTCACCAACACGCCACCACTGGTGGTGCAACGCGAGGGCGAAGCGCAGGCAATCCTTCGCTCACTCATGGGCGCGGGCAGCCGATTCAAGCGTCGGTAATGCCCGGCATGACGGCGCCCACGTTCGCCGGCACGACGACGGCCGCCTTTAGTCAAGCTCAAACGTCCGCGGCCAAACCAATCGAGTTGTCGATGGATCGGCTCGAGGCCCTTCTCAAGCAGGATCCGACCCCGGTCACATTCGTGGTTTTCGTCAACGGAACCAATCGCCTCAATGTCACCTTGTCGGTCGATTCGCATCTGCAGTTCGCTGCCGGAGCGGACAACACGACCGTTCAGGCGACCGTGACCTATCCCGATGCCGTCCGGCATGAAGTCGTGGAGTTGATTCGCCAGTCGAAGGTGCCCTACTCGGCAATCGATGCCGCCGCTCAGCCTACTGCACCGCCCGTGGTGCAAGTGCTCGCCCCGCCGGCAGACGGCAGCTTCAGCACCAAGGACTACATTTTCTTCGGCTTCATGGCGCTGATGGTCGGCGTACTTGTATTCCAGATGATGGGACAGCGCAAGGCTCTTAAGGGCACCGCCAAGTCGCAGCAGGGACTGACCAACTCGCCTGCCAAGAAAGTGCTTCCCGAGCGGATCACCGACGCCTCGTTCAAAAAGGTGGCGGGATGCGACGAAGCGATTCACTCGTTGCAAGAAATTGCCGAGTGGCTTGCCGACCCGAGTGCCTTCGTCAAGCACGGCGCCAAAGTTCCCCACGGCGCCCTGCTCGAAGGTCCACCCGGCACCGGTAAAACGCTTCTGGCCCGCACGCTGGCCGCCGAGTCCAAAGCGCTCTTCTACGCCGTTGCCGGATCCGATTTCGTCGAGATGTTCGTCGGTCGCGGCGCCGGTCGGGTGCGTTCCATGTTCGCGGATATCCGCGCCGACATGAAGCGCGAGAAGAAATCGGCGATCCTCTTCATCGATGAAATCGACTCGGTCGGTCGCAAGCGCAATGGTGGTTTGGGCGGAAACGACGAGCGCGATCAGACGCTCAACCAACTGCTCGTGGAGATGGATGGCTTTCAGCCTGAAGAAGGGCTGCTGGTCATCGCCGCCACGAACATGCCTGACATTCTCGATGAGGCTCTGACGCGTCCTGGTCGTTTCGGCGACTGCCGCATCAAAGTCGATCTGCCGAATGTCACTGGTCGCATCGCCATCTTCAAGATCCACCTGGCGGACAAGCCCAGTGGCAATCTGATCGATCCGGAGGTTCCCGCGTCATTGACGCCGGGCTTCAGCGGCGCCTCGATCGCGGCTGCCTGCAATCGGGCCGCCATCCTTGCTACACGCCGCTACAAAAAGCTCAGCCTCATGGACAAGCTCAAAGGGCTTGCTCACCTGCGTTCGGCTGAGCCGATCACGATCGATGATCTGGCCGAGGGCATCAAATTCGTTCAGATGGGTGATGTTCGCACCGGTCTGGCGAAAGCGATGACCCTGAGCGAGAAGAAGAACACCGCCTATCACGAGGGCGGGCACGCCATCGTGACGAAGGAGCTCGGTCAATCCAAAGTCGGACAGATCACCATTCTCCCGCGCATGAACACGCTGGGGCTGGTGCAAACCGCCGATGAAGGGAAGGTGAGCCACAGCCAGGAATGGCTGGAAGCGCGGATTGCCGTCATGATGGCTGGACGCGTTGCTCAGGAGATATTCCTGGACACCGTCGACACCGGCGCGCAAAACGACTTCTTCCAGGCGACCGTGCTTGCCAAACGCATGCTCTGCCAGTGGGGCATGTCCGAGAAGATCGGGCACATCTCTGTGCACATTGATGAGCACGGCAATCTGCCGGCCTATCTTGCGCCGGAGCTGGCCAACAGCATCGAGGCTCAAACGAAGACGATCGTCGAAACGCACTACAAGCGCGCCTACGATATCCTCACCGCCCGCAAAGCGGAGATGGAGCGGCTCGTGGCAGTCCTGCTCGTCAAAGAGACGATCATGGGCAAGGAATTCGACGATGTCTGGGAAGGTCGTGTCGACCCTGCCGTTCTCGCGGCTGCAGAAAACCTGAGCCGGGAGGCTGATACCGCCATTGGTGCCAGCGTCCAGGCCGTTTCCAATTGAGCCGAAGGAGGATGCCATGAAAGACGACACAAACCAACCCACGCACAAAGAGCGTTGCGGCTACGCCATCATCAGCGGGCTGCACTTTCTCGCCTTCGTTCTGATCGGCTCGGGAGTGACAACCGATGCCTGGCGCCTCGTTTGCGCAGTCGGCTGCTTCTTCTTCCTCATGTCGACGATGTCGTTTCCGGCTGAGGCCATGGATGCGGCAGGACCGGAGCAGGAGCCCGACGACAACAACATCAAGTGAGCCTGTGCTGTTCCGTCACGAACTGAGACGGGCAGCCCGGGGTTAACGCACGAACTTTTGCAAGCGCACATGCTGTTCTTTGGCTTACAGAGCCGGAGGACACATGTGCGCTTCTTCTTCAGTTTGTGCAGATCTAAGGCTCGAATTCGCGATGCTATAATGACACGCAATGCAAAGCTATGAGGGTGGCGCATGTCGGAATTGAACAAGACCCCCTTCATCACGGTAAAGGATTATCTGGATTACGAGGAGCGCTCGAAGTCCAGACATGAGTACGTACGCGGTCAGATGTTTGCAATGTCTGGTGCAACGGAAGCGCACGAAGTCATTTGCAACAATCTGATTGCCTTGATCCACTTGCACTTGAGAAATAGTCCCTGCCGTGTTTTCGGCGGCAATATGAAGTTGCGAATCGAGATCGCCAACAGTTTTTACTATCCCGACGTTATGGTTACGTGCGAGCCTTACGAAGCCAAAAGCGTTTTCAAAGCGGCTCCGACGTTTCTTGCAGAGGTGCTGTCACCATCAACCAAACAGATTGATTTGCGTGAGAAATTGGTCGCATACAAACAGCTCGACAGCCTCAAAGAGTATGTGATCGTGCATCAGAACAAAATAGCGATTGAGATTCATCGCAGATGTGCCACCACTGAATGGGAGGTTCTGAAACTAACGAGTGCCGACAAGTTCGAGCTACAGTCTCTACCGGGCGAACCTTTGGTGGTGCCTATTGAGGATGTGTACGCGAAGGTGGAGTTTCCGCTCATACTCGAAGAAGACGAAGAAGAGTATTTGTCTTCTATTTGAATTGATGCTTGCTCCAATCGATGGTTACGTCAATTTTGGTTTGCTTGAAAAGCGTCTACGGCATGACATCTTTTGGACCCCCCTCATGACAAGCGCTTGATATATTCTACGACATCAAAATTGCCTCTTTTTGATGTCGTGGAATATATCAGCTACACGGATTCGCCGCTTGACTATGGCTTGTGAGGCGTTTATAGCGCGCAGTAATTTTGTGAAACGTTTGCGCTTGTGAAACGTTTTCTGCACAGCATTCTGTGCACCATAATTTTGTAAAACGCGCGTATTATTGTTTATCGTAAAAATAAGTACTATATTTAACAATAGGACGGGCAGAAAGCCGAAAACGTAGAGAGTGTGAGCGGGGCGGGGGAACACAGCTCGCGAAAGCGATCTGGATCTCGGAATCTGTCGCTCTATCGCTCTGTCTAAGAGCATCTCTACGTTCTCGGTATTCGCGGAGTGAATCATCTTGCGATCCTCTTCCGAATTGTTGATGAGCGATTAGTTCAAACGACGGTTAGCTCAAGCGACCGCTCCCCGTCAACTCCAGTCGATGGCTGCGGTCGCACCCGACCGTTTCAACCAGGGTGATGAAGTCGTGGTAGAGCTGGTCGACTTGCGCCGGATCGCTGATGTCCACTTGTCCGGCGGCTTGCTGGGCGTGACCGCCACGGCCATAGTGCTCGGCAAGCGGACGAAGGTCGATGCGCTCATCGACTGTTCGGAAGGACACATAGCCGTCGCCGCGAACGACGCACATGTGCCGGCTGAAGTAGGCAAGCTCGCCTGCGACGCCGCGGTGAATCTCCGGGTCGGTTTCGTCCAGAACGACGAATGCCGCATCCCCATCGAGACCGAAGCGCACGTCGGCGTGTTGCATGGCGGTAATCACGCCGGCATCCTTGCGGACCATGAGGAGCTTCTGGTAATGGGCGAGCTTTTCGTCTGTCAGCCCGTGCGCCACCAGCCGGGCCATGTGCTTGATCGCTCCAGCCGGCATGTTCTGGCGAAACCAGAACGTGTCGGTGAGGATGCTCACAGCCAGGATGGGATCGATGATGCCGAAGCGCTCGATCAGAAGACAACCGCATGAAGGCGCCGCCTTGATGCAGCCGTTTTCGTCGTCGACTTCCGCGCCGCGAACGTGATGGTCGATTACGTAAAGAGGCACGCCGCGAGTGTCGAAGCCGAGCAAGTGCCCGTCCACGATCACAACCTCGTCAGGGCGCCACACCTCGAGAAGCGCATCGTAAGCCGCCTGCAGATTGTCGCATGTGAAGTTCGCCCTGATCAGACGACGGCAGGCCGGATGAATGTGCGCGCTCGAGATGATCCAGTCGATCTGGCGGTACATCATCAGCGTCGGCAGAGTGTACGCCTCGAGCCCCTTCTTGCGAAGGTAATCGATAAGCGCCACGGTGCAGGACACCGAGTCACCGTCAACTGGTTGAGCCGGACCGACAACCAGAGTTTTCTTTGCCCAACGCCCTTGGCTGTGCCGTTTTGCACAGACCGGGCGCCGAGCTGTTGGCTTGCTTGATTGTCTAAACATAAGTCACCTCTATCCTCGCAAATAGTAGCGAGGGAGAAAAAACCAGTCGGAAGGAGTGATTCAATGAGCGAAGCGGAAAGCCGTCCGCGGTGCAGGCGAGCCAGGCTCGATCCGCACCACGGGCGATACTAACCTATTCACTTGAACCAGCACCTTTCGGCTGGACGAATTGCTGATATTGCCTGACAGGACTGCGATCGGAGTCAAATCAGCAGACGGCCGATCGATCGACGAGGGCGCAGGAGACGAGCTGCCTGCGGACTTGGTTGTTGCCGATGTCATAGTCAGCGAACACGACGAAATAGAACTTGGTCGGATGGTAACGCAGGAGAAGCGGTTCGTACAGGGGAACCTCAAACTCCTGGTATCCGACAACCTTCTCGCCGTGCGGACCGTTCGGCAGCGTAGCAAGCATGGTGTTGGGTGGTTCGGGAGAGGACTCTCCCGGACGCACGATGCGGACTTGTAACTGTGACATGGTAGACCTCCAAGTCTAGCCCGAAACGATTTCCTCCTTTCGAGCATTTGAGAACTGCTAGTTGACGATCGACTTGTCGACCAGGGCCACCGAGATCACCTCCGGGCGCACCATATCGCCGCCCATTGGATAGAGCCCGTACGCGACGACATAGACCTTGCTGGGATGATTCCTCATCAGGAGCGGTTCGTAGAACGGATACTCCTTGAAGACCACGCCAACGGCGTCTTGTCCTGTGTTGCGGCTCTTGGGCATAGCGACGCTGAGCCCCGGATCGACCGGCAGCGAGCGGACCTCCGGTTCGACCGGAGAATGATGATGATGTGTGTTGCTCATTGAAAACCTCCCGAGAGGGTGAAATGCAAGACAGGGAAGAGGCGCCGGAGCGCCTCTCCCTGCCCGCATTGCTCAGGTTAACTGGGCGGGTGGAAGCCAGGTGGGATTACCTGACCACCACGCACTTGGGGCCGCCCGTCCCCGTCTCGTCGGCCTTCGCCTCGCCGTTCATCAGCTTGCCGAAGTCATCGAACTTGACCGTGCTGCCCACGAGCGGCTGAAACAGCTCGGGGTGCTCGTTCAGGAGCGCGATGGTCGGCGGAAACTGATTGCAGGAGCGGCGCACCGGCTGGAAGGCCAGTTCCAGACGGCGCAGCATGGCCACGTCGAAGCTGACACCGTAATGGCAGCCCAGACCGATGACCACGCCGTCAGCCAGCATGCACTTGCTGTTGATGATCGTCTCGAGCAAGCGCTCGTCGCCGGTGCACTCGAACAGGCTCGAGATGTAGCCGTTCGCGTGGGTCTGCGCCTGGGCCATGACCGCGGCGTTCTCCTTGATCAGGACGTTGGCCGCTGCCGAAATCGCTTCGCGGGACATCTCCGCCTCGATCTCGAGCAGGTGAGCGCCGTGCGCACGAACGCGCTTGGCCGCCTCGCGCGCAGCTTTGGCTGCGGCCAGGCAGGCGGCGTCGTCCGCGAACTCGGCCTCGAGCGTTTCGTCGCTGTCGAAGTGGTCCGTGCGGAAGAGCTCCGCGCGGTCCTTGAGAACCGACTCGGCGGTCGCCTTGGGGTCGATGCCGCTCAACTGGAGAGTCAAGTCGGCGCCGAAGTCCTTGGCGAACTTGAGCGCTTTGGCCGAGCGCCCAATGACCATCACCTTCTCGGCCTTGTTCGTGGCCTTGATGACAGCCAGCACGCCGAGCGCCATGGCGCCCGTACCGACGATCACCGTCCACTCGTCCTCGGCGCGCTCGGGAACAATCCGATTGCGCAGCTCGAGCGCCTGACGGCATGCCGCCAGAGGCTCGACGAGGCTCGCGAGGACGGGGTTAGCGGCCAGCGAAGCCGGCAGCTTGTGGCACCAGTGCCCGGGCCAATGGAATTCATCGGCCAGACCACCGTTCTGCGGAGGCGTGCCCATGTACATGGTCTTCGGGCAGCAGTGGTAGCGGCCCTTGCGGCAGTTGGCGCAGGTGCCGCACGGCAGACCCGGCTCCACGGCGACGACGTCACCGACGGCCAGTCCGGTCACCGACTCGCCGCACTCCTCGACGCGAGCGATGAGCTCGTGACCGAGGGTGAGCGGCTGATGGGCTCCCTTGTGGCCGGGGTGAACGGCGCCGGTGTGGAACATGTGGGTGTCGCTGCCGCAGATACCATTGCAGATGAACGAGAGCCGCACGCGATCGGCGGGCAGCTCGGGCAGCTCGAAGCCTACGCAGGCGAGCTGGTGCTTGCCGGTGACGTCCCACCGGCGGAGAGTGCGAGTTTGTGTCATGTCTCTGTTCCTTTACTTTTTTGGCTTCAGCAAAACGTCACCGCAGTGCCCGTTTTGCCTGTTCCGGGTTCAAAAAAAGGAGGCGGTACCCACACCATGCAGGCACCGCCGGTAGTGCGCTTCGTTTGTATCCGCGCCCTACTTTCGGTCAATGCGAGACGTGACCGCCTCGACTTCCAGCGCCTCGGTGTAATCGCTCACACCGAACCACGTGTGCTTCGGAACGAGGATGCCCTCGTTCGTCCTGATCCAGTCCGTGAGACCGTGCGTGCCGATGGACAGTGTGATGCCATCGACCCTGGCGGTCTCCGTGACCAGGCTAATGTCGCCCTTCGAATCGCCGGAACAGCCGACGACCTCGTAGCCCAGCTCGACTGCCAGCTTGACCAGCTCGCCCTTGTCGATGCCGACGTGCTCGTCATGGAAGAAATCCATGCGATCGAACTCGCCAGCCTCGGTGAAGAGGAGCGAATTGCACACGCCGGGCATCTCGATGCCGTGGTAAGACATCATCTCGTGGGCGATTTCGCATGCACCGTTGGAGATGCACACGGGGCTAATCTGATTGGCAGCGAGCCGCGCCATGAACTCCTTGATGCCGGGCACCAGACGATGGTTGTCCTTGAGCCAGGCGATCAGTTCACTCAGCGACTTGGCGGCGAGCAGGTCGCGATACTCGGCTTCCAGATGGGCGCCGTTGGTCATGGTGCCCTCGATCTTGAAAGCGCGGTCGTACCGCTTCCAGCGCTTCTCGCCAGTCTCGTCGAGCGGACCGAATGCCTCGTTGAGAACGACGAGAATGTCGCCCCAGCAAGTGCCGTCCAGGTCCTTCAACCAGAGGCGTTTGTGGCAACGCGCCAGTTTCTCACGCCAGGCATCCTGCCAAGCGCGAGTCTTTGTTGTTTTTGGTGTCATAAGGAATCTCCTGTTTGGTTTGTACCAAACCCCACCGAGCGCTCGGCGGTAAGTTCGGTGAGGTTCGACAAAGAAAACTGCGCCAGCCTGCCCCACGCACCAGCAGATGCCGGTGTATGCGAGCGAGAGCAGGCCAGCCGAGGTTCCTTCCTTTGTGCTTCAGAGCAACCGCGCGAGACAGAGTGTGTTTCCGCACTGCCGGGGCAGTAGCGAATAGCGCTCGTTGTGCGTGGTTACTCTAGAGATACAGCGGTGTTAATGCCTTAAAAGCACATGTCGGAAAGGTGCTTACAAACTAACTTTTGAGAAGATCTAAAGCAATGAGGCTTTTGCATTGGAAAGAACCGCGGAATTAGCACTCGTGATATCAAAATGCTTGTGAGGACTGCATTTAACGATGAGAGACCCAGAACAGGCTTCAATACTTGACAACTTGCGCGGTTACGAGAACCCCTGAAAAATGAGGTCGAGAGGGGACCAATACCCAAAGAGCGCGTGACTATTCGCGCAGCTTTGCAAACACTTAACATGCTGTACATGAGACCAAATCGTTCAGTCTTAAAGACTTGAGTCATGTCGAGACTCTTCATTACATACAAGCTCATGGAACGAACAACGTACAAGCACATGCTTTCAAGAATATGAACAGCCGGTGTTCTTCGATTCGAACACCGGCTGCGCGGAGATTTTTTTCTGGCTGATCAGACTGGCGGGTTTACCACTCGGTCATCACTTTGATCTGGCTGCTCGCTTCTTTATGGGCGCAATCCATGGCATCTTTGACTTGCTGCCAGGGGAAACGTTTGGTGATCAACGGTTTGACATCCAGGCGTCCGGAGGCAATCAAGTCGATTGCCGTCGGATAGGTGTTTCGGTAGCGGAAAACGCCTTTGTATGTCAGCTCTTTCTGCGTAATGGCGTTCAAATCCATCGGCACCTCGAGCTGGCTGAACAGTCCGACGAACACGAGCGTTCCACCCGGCTTCAGAGCCTTAACAGCAGTCTGAGCCGCCGAGCCGGCGCCCGAGCATTCGATCACGACGTCGAAACCTTCACCGTATGTGGCGTCTTGTGTGAGTTGCAGAATCTCTTCTTGATTGAATGTTTTGAATGCATGCGTGGCGCCGCATTCCTTTGCCATCTTGATGCGGTTCTCGTGCGTTTCAACCACGGCAATGATGCCGGCTCCAGCCGCTTTAGCACAAAGAGTGTTGACCAGTCCGATTGGACCGGCGCCGGTGATCAGAACGCGCGAGCCCAGCCCGACCGAGCCCTGGCGCGTGGCGTGGATGCCGACCGAGAGCGGCTCGCACATGGCGCCTTCTTCGAACGAGACATTGTCCGGAAGGCGGAACGCAAAGTTGGCGTCGTGCACGAAGTATTCGGCGAATGTTCCATGCACAGGAGGGGTGGCGAAAAATTGGATGCTCGGGCACAAGTTGTAGAGCCCGCGTTTGACAAAATCAGTGCAGCCGCAGGGAACACCGGGCTCGAGCGCCACCCGATCGCCTTCTTTGAGATGCTTGACGTTCTTCCCGACTTTGGCGACTTGACCGGCCGTTTCATGACCCAGTATCAGAGGCTCGTTAACTATGTATGGGCCGATTCTGCCTTCGAGGTAATAGTGAACGTCGGATCCGCAGATGCCGACAGCTTTCGTCTTCACCAGAATCTGATCCGGAGCCGGATCGGGAATGTCCACTTCCTTGATCCCGAAGACGTTGGCTTTCTCAAGTACGCCAGCTTTTACCTTCATGGTCTATTACCTCGTATTTAAAGGCGGTTGCTCGAAATTAACTGGGTATGCGCGTTGGCAGTGGATGAGCATTATAGCCCCACGGGCTCGGGACCGTTCTGATGCAGTGGCAATTGCATAGTTTTGAGAAGAACGATTGCAGCGCGCTGATCACTTACTCAACTCAATCACATACTCAACTCGATCACGTACTCAAGTTGTTGAGATGTACAAGCTATCGCCAGTATGAAACTGAGATCTAGTTAGTATATTGAGCTAGATTGAGAGATTTCCGATGCTTACTTGTTACTCTCACTGCGAATCGTTTACATGCGTCTTTTTTGTAAAGAACAACCTGCGCTCGTTTGAAAAAACTCTGTTTTGAGAAAGCAAATTCCGCACTCTTCTGGCGGCCGTTTGGGTACTCTCTGCGAATCAGGTTGGCTGTCGAATTGACCGCCAATCGATTGAGATGGATTGCCCGAGCGGTGCTCTCAGGACTGGTTTTTTGGATGTCGGGCTGGTTGATTCCTTCAGACTGAGGCTGGCTGCATCCGCCGTTTGTCTCAGAGCCGAGTAACCCCGAGAATAAGTCATGAACACCAAAGTGGAGGCCCTGCCTGGGAACTCCAGTGAGTTCCATGTCGTTTTTGGAGCCGGAGGTTCCAAGGCGATATTAGGTGCAGCCGGCGCAATCGCTGCCTTCGAGCTTTGTGGATTCAACCGCTTCGCCACCATCGGTGGTATCAGCGGCGGCGCGATTCCTGCGGCGCTCTATGCGCACGGCGTCGATGCCCACGAGCTCTTGCGGCTATCGCTGGCTGCCGATTTCTCCAAATTCCTCATCAACAAAGCCGGTCTGCTTCGCCGGATCTGGGCGCTCTTGTCCAAGTATCGCTACGAGATGACCAAGCCGCGCCAAGGCATCTACTCGGGCGAGCCGCTTAAGAACTTCATCGACGAGAACGTTTCCACCTGGTCCAAGCGCTTCTGGACGCTTGCCACCAGCAGCAGCGGGCATTCGATCGTGCTCATGCACGACGGTTCGCACTGGAACTGGACGAAGCATCGCCGTCCCGAGGGGTTTGAAGGTCCGATGAGCGTAGGAACGGCAGTGCTTGCCACCTGCGCCATCCCCGGCATCATCGACCCCGTGCTCTATAGCGGCTGGCACCTGTTCGACGGCGCCATCGGCGATGCCGGCAGTTGCCCGACCGAGCCTGTGGAGAAAATGTTCGGCGCCAGCCCCGATCGCATTATCGCCTTCGACATGGGCGAGGACACGATCAAAAGCTCGCGCATTCTCCGCTTCCTCTGGCACCTCAACTGCGGCGGCAGCTGCGGTTCGATCGAGGGACCGCATCCAGACGAGTCGCGTGGCAACATCGTCATCGCGCCACCGCCGGTGAAGGCATTCCACGGACTGAGCTTCAACCTGAGCAAGCTCGAGAAGTGGATGGCGATCACCGTTTCATTCAGCGCCGCTGTCCGCCGGCTGGACAAGGCGAAGCTGATTGCACCCGAGCGTCGAGCTGCGGCCATCGAGCTTTGCGAAAAGCTCGAAGCGGCAGTTGCCGACGAATCGATCTGGCACAGCTTCGTGTCCAACGTGGAGGCGTTGTTTGCCGCCCATGGCTTTACTGCTTGAAACGCCTGATGCACTGCGCAAATCGCCGCTGCCCCGGCAACAGTCCGGGCACGGCGAAGGCTGCAATGCATGCTCGGCGAAGATCGTCCAGGGCGCCACCAGGGCTTTGTGCCGGTTGACCTCGCGTGTCAACTGGCATGAAGCCCTGGTCCTGCGCCATGCACGGTAGAACGAATAGGACAACTGTCATGCCTGCACTAAAAAACCTGCAGCGCTTCCTGATGCGCGCTGCCCTCTACCCCTTCTTCGCGCCCTACATCAGCATGCCCGGCAAGAGCCATAACGGACGCTTGTCCGATCCCGGCTTCACCGAACGGCGCCTCGCCACTCGGCTTCGCTGGCATGTGCGCAGCCTTGCCGACACGATCGGCGTGCGGCACATTGACGTGCCCATGAGCCTGGAGCGCTCCGTCAGCTATATCAGCGGCCAATTCGCCGAGTCCGGCTACATCGAGGTGGTGGATCCACGAGCGAGGCTGCTCAGCTCCGGTGAAAACGCTGTTTCCTGCACTCTCAGCCGGCAGGTCTTCGACTTCAAAGGCCACAAGCTGGTAAACATCATTGCCGAGGTCGTCGGTACTGAGCGTCCGGACGAGATAGTCGTCTACGGCGCCCACTATGACACCACCCGCGGCACCAAAGGCGCCGATGACAATGCCAGCGCCGTGGCGGCTCTCCTGGAGCTGGCACGCATGTTGCGTTTCAGCAAGCCCAAGCGCACCATTCGCTTCGTCGCCTTCCCCAACGAAGAGGATAGCGGTGAGGCATGGGAAAACATGGGCAGCTACCAGTATGCGCGGTTGTGCCATGAGCGCGGTGAAAAGATCGTCGGGATGATCTCGCTTGAGATGCTCGGCTATTATTCCGACCAGCCGGGCTCCCAGCATTATCCCTTCCCCTTCAATCTCTTCTATCCCGACACGGGCAACTTCATCGCCTTTGTCGGAAACGTCCAATCCAGAGCCTGGGTGAAGAAGGTGGTAGGGGCATTCCGCGAGCATGTACGTTTCCCCTCAGAGGGTGCGGCTGCGCCGGATCGCTTCCAGGACATCAACCGCTCGGATCACTGGGCATTCTGGCAGTTCGGCTATCCGGCGCTGATGATGACGGACACGTCGAATTTCCGTAATCCCTTCCTGCACACAATGGAAGACACGACCGACAAACTGAACTTCGACCACATGGCTCGATTGGTATCGGGATTGGTGCGGATAACCTCTGTCTTGACGGACGAGTAACAGGCGAGCACAAGCGCCGGCACTGGAACTTTGGAAACGGAGAGGATGAGCATTCATCCTTTCCGTTTCACTTCTCCGCTGGTGGTTTCTCATGCCAATCATTGATCGCCGAAGCTACTACTCTTATACATACTACCTGTCTACATACCAAGCGATGAAGGTGCTAATGATATTCCTGAATATATTGGGCGCAAACCGCGCCATAAGCCATTCTGCATGGAGTCGGAAAATCAATAGCCTCTTGGCAATCGCTTTGCTAGGATGCGGCTATCTTCCTGTAATCATTTTCAACTGGATCTAAACGCCAAAAGCATTGCCTGATCCCGATCACCACAAACATAACGCGTAGCTACGCTGCGCTCTTGATGCACGACGTTTTCTCTCAACCCGTTACTTTCCCGCAAGGGACGGCTCCATGGCGCCGAATCCGAAAGGAGAATGCCATGCGCTACAACGAGCTCAACGTCTTCGGGGCCATCATCAAGCCGGGGCATAGCGCTCGCCTCGCTTTCGATGATGACTTCCGCCAGGTGAGGAGCGAGACCGGTGCCGCGCACGTGCTCGAGTTCACGCTCGGGAATGACGGCAACGTCTACGTCCGCCTCTGCGGCGCCTCCCGCCTGGACGGCGTCCTGATGTTGTACACCCTGGGTCAGGGCCAAAACGAGGTGCCCATGCTCAAGGGCAGGGTGCACCGCCTGGTCCAGCGCTTCAACAGCTTCCTGGAGATCAAGGTGCCCGGTCGCGTGGCGCGCATGACCTTCCAGGAGAAGTGCTACGCGGGCGGCCGCAACGCCTTCGAGCTGAACTGGAGTGCCATCGAATAAGGCGGGCGCAAGCCCGCCCCGGGGGGCGTGGTGCAGAGAGTGGACTCTGCATCTCGCCCTTCAAAGCGAGCCTACTATCGTTTTTCATACTTAATTATTAAGTACTAAACGATCAAGTATGCCAATAGCACCCGCATTATTCACGGGAGTGATATCAAAGTAAGTTGAAATGCCCTGTCATTTGGCTGATTATCTGGTTTACCAAGACACAGACATCAACCAAAACAAGGCAATTTC
>JAJPJO010000562.1 GCA_021324135.1 Pseudomonadota bacterium | reverse complement strand
CTTTCTTCTTCGTCTTTCGTTTTCCGCGCAAGAGAACCATCGAGAATATGAGCCCTACCGAGCCCGACAGGATCAAGCAGGCGGTGACGGCCAGGTGTCCGGCGTTGCTGATCAGCTCGACCTTGGCCTCCTTGGGATGCTGGTTCTTCTTGCCGTCGAATGTGTTGGACGACGAGACATCGATCGGCATCAGAACCAGTTGCTTGACGGTACCATCGGCGGTGCGGTAGGGAACCCGGGCGTTGATCTGCCAGGCCGGCGTCTTGTAGATGAACGTCTGCAGTGTCAGATCAACGCGCATGTAACGGTCGCTGCCGCGCTGTTCCACATGGACCGTTTTGCCCTGAAGCTGGAAGTCTCCTTCGACCGCGAGCTGATCGGTGTACAGCTCGGTGCCCTGCGGCACGCTGAAGAAGTAGGAGACGTTGACGTGGTTGCCGGTGCGGTAAGCGAACTCCCGATCCTGTACTTCCCAGTTGTATTGCGGAGCGCCCTCACCGGCAAAGAGGAACTCGGGCCACTGGCTGTGGCGCGGCGAGTGCAGAGGCAGAGTGCTGGCGTACACGCAGGTGAGGAAGAGCGCCGCCGAGCCTGCTGCCACCAGGATTTTTCTGATCATGGTCCTGTCCTTTCATTGAAAAGAAGGCCGCGGCTCTTGAAGAACCGCCTCAGGTCGGCGGTTGCCACGACGCTAAGTGCGACCGCGAGGAAGAACAGCAGGGTGAACCAGAAGAACAACTCCTTTTCACCCGGCTTCTCTTGCGGCTTCAGAGGCGCCGCGAGCGGCTTGAATTGGAAGTCCGACGGCGAAGTCACCTGAACGAAAGTGGCTTGCTGACCGCACTGGCGAACCAGGTCGGTGAGCATGGGCACATCCAGTCCGGTGAGCGCCGTCTCCTCGGTAACTTGATTGCCGACCGTCTTGAAGTTCTTGTAGAAGCGATCGGTGGCCTTGCGCCTGTCGTCTTCGCCCAGTTCGGAAACCGGGATGAGCGCCGGGGTCGGCGTGCCCGTGCCCACCGCCACGACGTTGATGCGCCGCTTGCGGCAGCCCTCGGCGATGGCGGCCAGATTGGTATTGTCATCGGTACCGCCGTCCGAGAGCACGACGATCATCTTCAAGCGCTCCGGGTCGCTGTCGACATCGAAGTACCTGAAGGCAAAGTCGAACGCTTCACTCAAGGCGCTGCCTTCACCAGGCGCGCTCGAGATTTTCAGCTCGTTTTCAGCCAACCAGTATGCCGTACTCAGCTCGTAGGTGAGGAAAACCTTGGGGTCCGCCTTGCCTGCGTAGCTGATGATACCGATACGGTTGCCCTTGAGGGTAGGCAGGATGGCCTCGGCGATGATACTGCGGGCAGTGGCAATCCTGGTAGCGCCCTTGCAGTCCTGTGCCGCCATGCTCCTGCTTACATCCAGCAGCACGACGATGTCGACGCTGCCGGCTGAGAACTGTACGTGATTGTCAGGCATGGACGGCCGCGCCAGAGCCAGCACGCAGGCGGCGACGGCTACGAACACGACCACACCCTTGATGGCGAAACGCCGGGGCGGCAAGGAGTCGCCGAAGCGAATCTCGTTGGTCACCCCAGCCGGAGCACGGCTCTCGCCCTTGCTCCTGTACCAGCTCCGCAACATCTGGCATTGCCTCGCCCAGGCAATGAAACTAGCGCCGGCGCCCAGGAGCGCAAACGCCCACCAGAAGGCTTGGGGAGCGAGAAAGTGCATTGCAATCCCTCCTCCAGTGGACAATTGTGCCGTGAAAAACGGCTGTCCATGCCGTTTCTCAGATCTTGGTGTTACGCGCCGGAGCGCCCTTAGGTTTGTCGCCGTCCTTGCCACCCTGACCGCCACCGCTGGAGAGCAACCTCTCCAGGTTGTAGATGGTGACCAGGTTGTTCGGGTCGAGTGTCAGGCTGATCTGATAAGCGGCCACGGCTTCGTCATCCTTCCCCTGATTGGCATAGGCATTGCCGATCATGAGCTGAATGGCGCTGCCGAGCTGCCGGTATTCGCTCCTCAACTTGCCGTCGCGACCCGAGCAAGCGGCGTAGGTGCGAGCGAATTTCTTGGCCGCTTCACTGTATTTGCCGTCGCGGTAGAGAGCCAGAGCCTCGTTAAACTTGGCCGCGACGCGGTCGCCGACCAGATCGTCTTCGGTCTGCTTCCAGGTCTCCATGCTCCAGACGACCAGCCTTTGCCAGACATCAGGGGGCACGCTCAATGCCGGAGGGACCGGGGACGGCTCGTCCTCGTCCTCCTCGAAGAGATCCTGGTGAGCGTTGAGCGAGGCGCCGCCGTAAGTGCCGGCCAGCATGTTGACGTCGTAGAAGCCGAGGCGGATGAGGCCGGCTGCCAGAAGCGGCAGGCTGGCGGCCATGACCGCGAGCGGCTTCCACTTGCGCAGGCAGGCGCGCAGGCAGCAGGCCAGGACGCGCAACAGGCGGCTCAGCAGCCACCACAGAGCCCGCGGAATCAGGAGCAGCGTCCAGAGGGTCGGACGCAGGCAGTAGCGTGCGAAAACGGAATTCGAGCGAACTTTCATGACTCTGTCCTTTCTTCGCCGAATCGCGAAGCGGAGGAGCACACCACCTGTAGTGGCGCTCAGACTCCGCTCAGCGACCGAGGATGAATGCCTCTGTCACGACTCCCAGCAAGAACGCCACGAGAGCCAGGCTGAGGAAACCGCTGAAGACCGTCTCCAGCGACTTGAAATTGTAAACCGGCACCTGCGAAGACTCCAGGCTGTTGATTTCCTGGAAGCAGGTGTCGAGACGCTCCTTGGTGTCGGCGCGGAAAATCTTGCCGCCGACCTGTTCGCAGAGCTTCTCGATGTCGAGCTTTTCCTTGCCGATCTTGTCGCCGATGCCGATCACGTAGAGCTTGATGTGGGCATCGCGGATCACCTTTGCCAGGCGAGCCACGACCCTGGCTTCGAGCTCGTCCTCACCGTCGGTAACCAGGACCAGAACGCGAGTCGACGACTGCCCGCGCTTCTGGAACTGTTCGGCCGCCATGTCGATCGGGCCCGGGATTTCACGACCGAAATTGGTTCCCACCCCGAGTCCCTGCCAGCCCTTGCCCTGGGGCACGAAGCTGCCGTGCCTGGTGATCTGGCGCAGGTCATGGTCCAGCGGCCAGCGCAGAATGGGGCGGCGATCGAAGACGATGAGCCCGACGGCATCACCGCCATTTCCCTCCACGCTCTTGGCGGAGGGCGAGGCGCCCCCATGTCCGCCATCGCTGAGCCGCCGGCGCCATTCAACGAAACTCAGGATAGCGTCCTGAGCCGCATCGATGCGCCGGAACTCGTGCGCCGGAAGCACTACACCATCCCTGGTGGCATTAGGCAGCCAGGGGTTGAGCGGCAGGGCTGCCTTCTCGCCTTTGTACGGCAGCCCCATCGAACTCGAGTAGTCCAGGGCGAAGATGATGTCGCGCCCTGGCAGTTTGCTGAGCGATTGATCGTTGACCGGCACTTGCGGCTGCGCCAGCGCCACAGCAGTAAGTGCGAGGCTGATGGCGATGAGCGCGAAGCCGGCATGGCTCAGTGCGATGCTCCCAGAGGATGACCTGGAGGAGCAGGCACGAGCCACGAGCACGCGCTCCTTGCGCCACGCCAGGTATGCCAGCGGCAGGATGATGCCTGCCGCCGACAACCAGAGCGGTTGGTTGAAGGTCATGCCTGGTTCCTTTCCTGTTCGGGGTTATCGCTAAAAGAATCGCGTTCATCGACCTCAACGTCCGCGTTGAGGTCCCAGCCGCGGCGCTTGCCGGCGAGGATGCAGGCAAGCTGCATCCGGCGCTGGTCGTGAGTATCTTCTGTGTGAACGGCGGCGAACTTGCAGTTCAGCTCCGCCAGCTCGGCAAAGCGTTGTTTCTGGCGGGAGTGGAAGCGCTCGCGATGCTCTTCTCTCCGCCTTTTCGTGGCGAACACCATGCGCGTTGTGCCTGCCTGATCGACGATCGGGTAGAACCCGGGAATGGGCAGGTAGGGCAAGAGCGGCTCGTCCGGCAGCTCGCGCTCGCGCAGGTCGGAGACGACCAGGAAGACGATCTCATGCTTGTGGGCCGCCACCTTGAGGAGGTCGCGATCCTCGTTCGTGAGTTCGTAATCAAGATCGCTGAGCACGAACACGAGTGAGCGCGTCTGGGGCAGCCGCATGAGAGCCTCAGCCAGACCGGTGAGCGGCGCCGGGGCGGGCCCTGAATCAGCCGGATTGGTCCCCTGGCTGCCGTCGACCGGCAGAACCGCCCTTGCCGCCTCGCTGCTGCCTTCCTGTACGGTGTCGCCAGCCTCAGCGTCGTGGGCCGCCAGCCAGGCACCAAGCCCCCAGGGGCGCTCTCCTTCCAGCACCGCTGCCGGTGCCAGACGAATCAGCCCCGAGGCACTGCGCATGCCAAGCTTGCGCACGATACCGTGACGATTGAAGCTGGTGAAGGCGGCCATGTCGCGACTGCGGGTCGCCGAGCGCATGATCGATGCAGTCAGCACGCAGGCAAGCTCCCGCTTCGACATGCCGACACTGACACCGTCCATGGTATCACCCACGTTGACGAGGACGACAATCGACGCGTTGCGCTCCTCCTCAAACAGCGTCACCATCGGCCGATCCGGGCGTTTCGAAACACCCTTCCAGTAGATGCGCCGAATGTTGTCGCCGGGCTGGTAGCCGCGCCAATCGCAGTAGTCCTGACCGCTGCCCTTGAAGCCGCTCTTGCGGTCGCCGTCCCGAACCTGGCCTGTGAGCCAGTCGATCCTGATCGGGCACTCGACCGTCAGCCAGCGCAGGGCATCCAGCCGCTCATGATGCGGCGTCGCACCCGTGCGAGCCGCCGGGGAACGTTCGTGACTCTCGCTCGTATCCTGCCTGGTGTCCTGTCTTGTGGACCGGGTAAAGAATCTCATGGTAGTTCTCCTGCCAAAGACCTGGTGGAAAAAACCGCCGCGGTCGGCGATGGGCGCATGAAGCCGCCCACTCCGCACCACTGGCAGTGCCTGAGAGCCGAGCACAGGACCAGGTCCGGCAGTTAAACTACCGGGCCGGTCCTAGATCTCGGTCGGGATCTTCACTTCGCTCAAGAGCTGCGCGATGACGCTCTGGACGGTGAGTCCCTTGTACAGCTTCTCCTCGTCGATGCAGAGCCGGTGAGGAAGCGTGAAGTTCATGGCGTGCTTGATGTCGGCCGGATCGACGTACGTGCCGCCGTTCATGTAGGCGCGCACGCGGGCCAGCCGCAGCGCCCACTGGGCGGCGCGCACCGACACGCCCTTGCTGAACACCTTCCTTAGCGAGGCCGGGCAGCCCTCCGGGCGCGTCGCGAAGATGATGTTCTCCGCGTACTGGAAGGCGCGCTCCTTGCAGACCACCGTGCTCTCCACCTCGTTGCGAATGGAGGGAATGTCGGTGATGCTCAGGACACCCTCCTGCGTGGCCGCGAGCGAGTGGCGGGCGAAGGACGTTTTGCGAACGACCTCCAGCTCCTTCTCGCGCGAGAGGCGGCGGAAGTACAGCTCGACGGCGAAGCGGTCGAGCTCGGCGCTGGGCAGCGGATAGGTGCCCTCGACGCTGTCGATGGCATTGCGCGTCGCCAACACCAAGCACACCTCATGGAGGGGGTAAGTGTTTTTCGTTTGCGACGTGCAGCCCGGGACGCTGAACTGCTTCTCCTCCATCGCCTCGAGAAGCGCAGCCTGCGTGCGGGGCGGCGTGCGATTGATCTCGTCGGCGTGGAAGAGGTTCACGAGCGGATTGAGGGGACCGTGCATGTAGGTGAACTCGCCGGTCTCCTTGTTCCAGACCTCGGTGCCGAGGATGTCGGCCGGCATGAGGTCGGGAACCATCTGCACGCGCCTGTAGTGAGAGCCACCCAGCACCCGAGCGAGCGCCTTCATGGAAAGCGTCTTGCCGGTGCCCGGGTCACCCAGAGCAGAAACGTTGCCGTCCGCCACGAGGCAGAGCAGCATCATCTCGATCTCGTCTTCGTAACCGAGGACGGTCGCGCAAAGCTCCTGCTTGGCACGCAGAAGCTTTTGCCGCAGTTGCGATGGGGGAGCCACCGCTTGAACAGAAGACTGGAGCGCAGTACTCATCGCTCTCTCCTTTGAAACGAGTAGGGAAACTGTGTATTCGACCGTAAACGCATTTGCCTGGCAGAACCGTTCCGCCATCTGCCAATTCTCAGTCACATGCAACACGCAACAGCGCCGGCTGTGATTCGATCATGGAAGCGTCAGGGCTTGTCTTGTGTTGCAGCGTTCCTTCGGATTGGAGAAAATCGGGCGTTGATTTCATTCTTATGAATTCGAAGGTTGAGCGATAGAGCCGGACTTAGTCTTTTATTCATAATGTGATGCAATTTATTGAACAGCAAAACGGCAATATCGATAGTATTATATGCGGTGTCACCTTTTCTGGTCAGGACGAACCGACTCAATCGGCATGCAGGGACTGTTGCTCGGCAGGACGACATCCATGCACTCGAGCTGGCGCGGCTATCGCCGCGTTGTCAATATCACCATTACAAACTCGATTATCTTTGATCCTGTTTCTCTTAAACAAGGCAATCAAGATGTGAGTTTCGTCCCGATCCAAATCTTGATTGTTTAGTTAATATCAGTTCTTAAAAAGCTCAAAAGCGTCTATGAATTGATCTTCAAGAGCGCATGATTGCCGGTTCTCCTTCACGCTAAATAGACCATCGATCTGGAGACCCCGATCTGGAGAAACAGGCATTGAAAGTTTGGAGCAAAGCAAAAACTATCGAAAACTGTAGAATAGCTGATCGACTACTTACGCCTGTTGCCGCCAGCCCGAGCGCTATAGAGTCCAATTTTAATAATGAACAACCCAGGCGCACGTGGTACAGCACCGCTCCGGCTGGCTGCGCTAAATTGCAGCTGGTCGATTATGTAGACGATCGTCGGCCACTTTGCGAAAGGCGGAACTCAAACCGAGTCCGCAGGTCAGTAGTGCAAATCGTTTGAACGGGGGGATTTTTATGTTCAAAGGCGGATCTGCCAGGAGACAAGCAGGAGTCCTTACCATTGCACCGCTTTTAGTATCATTGATCACTGCCCAAACCGCCTGGTGCATACCGGGTAAGAACAGCGCCAACTCGGAGACAAAATCGTCGCAGACAAGCCAAAAGTCAGGCAGCCATCGACTGCTCTTCGGACAGATCAAACGACAAGGACCGAACAGCGGGAATAGCGTCTACTCAACAAGCAAGACCAACGCCGGCGATCGGCAATTGCAGGAGAGCAGGAATCTAGGGGCCCGCATATTCCCTGAGATCAAGGTTCCGGTTTATGTCTGGCACAAGCAAGGAGTGACACCACATGCGATACTAGCCGGATTGCACGGCGGATGCATGTTCGGCGGCTCCTACAATGCCCTTGGCTCGGCTCTAGCCGAGAAAGGCTACCTGACCGTCGCGGCCGATATGCACGGTTACGGTCAGTCGTTTCACAGCGGCACGAAAGAGGAGAAACGCATCTCCTATTTGACCTCTCTGGCTGAGACGACGCAGATAATCAACAAGTTGAAACGCATGTATCCGGCAAGTCCTGTATATGTAATTGGCGAGAGCCTGGGCGCCAACTTATCGTTCTTGCTGGCCAGCCAGCCGGAGCATCCTGTTGACGGCATAATTGCTGTCAGTGCATATGAAGGTCCGCGTTATTTTTTCACCCCGCGTCTCTTCGGCTCCTTCGCTCACTTCTTCATAAATCCACGCGCTCAGCTAGATATGTCGCCTTATTTGAAATCAAGATTGTCCAACAATCGGGAAGAATCCCTGGAACAGTTGAAAGATCCCCTGGGACGACACACGCTTTCGACCATGGAAATCGGGCATAGTTGGCTGTTCTTGAGAAAGGGCAAGAAAAAAGCGCTCGAGCTTCCGGAGCGAATGCCCATCCTTTTTCTCGTGGGTCAATACGACGGTCTGTGCAATCCAAAGCTGACCAGCCGTTTGTACAATCGCATTCCGTGCAAAAACAAGTCGCTCATAGTCCTTGAGGACACGGGTCATGTAATGGTCGAGACGAAGAAAATAAAACCAAAGGTGCTCGACACCATTTGTAATTGGCTGAATAATCCCAATCAGAAGATCGTTCAGACCGAGGCACTCACGGCCAGCAAGAAAGGATCTCTCCCGATCGCTGCCAGAAGCGGGCGAAACAACCTGATTGCGGCCGACCGCCTCAGTGGTTCTCCAAAGAGATTGGCGGTAAAGGTTGCCTCAACTGAGCCTGCAACCAATCCAGAACAGCAACCACCACTTCGTCCTTAAGATAATGCGTCGTAACCAACAGATGACCGGCATCAGGAAAAGTCTTCAATAGCTTTCTCTTGCTGCCTATTTTTGAGAAAAGATGCACGGTCGACTTGGGCTCGATAATCTGATCGAGTTCGCCTTGCATGACCAGAATCGGCACATTATCTATACCAGGCGCGCTCTTTTGCGCGGCGTGCAGAAAACCGACAATGTGCAACAGAGACCAAACGCTATACTTTCTTCTGCCAAGCGGATCATCGAGCATCTCCTTGTTGCTCCGCTGATCGTCGGAGATCTCTTTGATATGCGGCGAAACGTCGATGCAGCGCCCCAGGCTGGCCACTCCCTCGCCGATCGATTCAACAGTCGAGATCACGTGGTGCTTGGCGTTGGGCTCGATACCGGCACTGACTAGAATCATGCCGTCAAACAAGTGGGGATTGCTCGATTCGGCTTTCATAGCCACCGCCGCGCCGAGACTTTCGCCGATGCAATACACAGGCAGGTGCGGATGAAGTTTGCGCACCTGAGCCACCACATCAACAAGATCATCGGTACTGGCGTAGTAGTCGACGGGCGGCCGTTTCTTGCTCTGGCTCAACCAACTGCCATGCCCGCGAAAATCAATGGCGTAGAAAACGAATCCGAGCGGGGCAAGCTTCTGCGCCAGGGCCTCATAATCCCTGCCATGCTGAACACCGCCATGCAGTCCTATTACCACCGCCCGTGGTGCCACGTCACGATCGATCCAAAAATATGTAGGCACGGCTTGTCCAAAGCCATTCAATTCAAGCGCTTGAGCGCTTACCTGCACTTCCGCTGCCGGAGCGCTTAGATTGGCAGTTGCAGCCAATGAAATTAGACCAATCAATAAACGCACAGCAGTGCGCCGACCCAAACGTATTTTCGCCATCAGCACTCCAAATTACGTCATTTCTGACGCTTAGCTACTTCATTGACAACACAACCCGAACGTAAATGGCGAGCCAGTCTCATGCAAGCTCAACCGCATATCTCGATCGAAAGACGATAGAAATTGGCGGATGTTTCTTGAAAACCATCAACCGGTATTTTAGCGGACGTCCTATTGAAAACTCAAGGTCCACCAGGAGATAGTGCTTAAAAATAATATGGCGTTTTTTTCGTCCAGGGACTGCCCGGGAAATGGTCATGAAGCGCCTTAAAGGCTTGCTTTGACAAAGCACTGGTACCGTCATCGGTATCACCATATCTAGTGGCGCGCACAGCATTGTGCAGAGCCTCGGCTAACCGCGCATCTTTCGGGTGTCCTTTCGACCAGGATAGAACGATCTTTGCCAAGCAATCAGGAGCCGTGCCCAGCGCTTTCAGGGCATCGTATTCATGAGTTGCTTTGGCGCGCTCTTCATTACTCAAGCAAGCCAGCGATTTTTCTTGGGGCTGGGGCGGATTCTCGCTCGTATAGCTGCCTTGAACGGCCGGCGCCGAACCGCTCCACCAGTTGTCGCGATAACTGTCGATCTTGCTGAAGTCGGTCTCGCGGCCAAGACCAGCGGTAACATACGGGCGCATTGCCGGATTGGCAAGAATGGTCGTAGCGGCGACGAAGAGCTTTTCTTCATCCGATGCCGCCGCTTGATATGCCGCCACTGCCGCTTTCAGCTCCGGTCTCAGGGTGGTCAGCACCGGGGATAGTGTCGTCACCGCTTTCTGATCCTTAAGCAAGACAGCGCGGACCCAGGCGGCTTGAGCCAGATCGAGCCGCAGTTTCTTCGGCAACTCCTCTCGCGAAGATAATTTTGCCATTACCGACAATGGCATCAAAGTATTGATGCAGAAGCTTCCATCCGGTGTAAAGCAGGTCGGTGTAGTTAGATATTGATTCGCCTTCTCGGCCTTGTCGAGATCAGCCGCCGGCTCCGGCATCTCAGAGCTGTCGTAATCCCAGGCTATATCAGCTGGTTTGAGAGCCGCCGCAGCAATAAATTCATCCATGCTTGCAGCCAGGTCGAGTTCTGCCGTCAGTAAATCGTTTCGCGCAGAGGGCGGAACAATCATCTTCTTATCCTTAGCAATGCTGCCGATGATCGAGAGAGCCTGGTCGTTTTTACCTTGCGCCTTGAGCAGCCTGACTCGGTTGTACGCCAGCGTCATGTAGCCCGGCGAGCTGGATGGAACCTTAGCAGCGGCCTCGAGGACCTCGGCAGATCGTGCATCCTTGCCGTCCAGTTTTACGATAACGGCAATCAGCCAGGGGAGACTGCTCGTGCGCTTCCACTGGCTGTAGGCAGTGTCAATCGCCTCCTTCTTTTTGTCCTGAATGTTTTCGATCCATTTGCTCAGATCATCATCAGGCAAGGTCACTTTCGGCCTGGTTTCCGTCTCCCCGGCTGCAGCGGTCTTGACCGGTTGATTAACCGGCTGCTCGCTGGTATGTTTAGAAGAGCTGCTCGAGCAAGACCAGATAAATGCGGGGATAGTCAGCAGTATGGCTGCCCCGAGAACAGTATGGCGGTGGCGCGACACGGCATCACCGGCAGTACCATTCTTTAGAATAAACGCTCCCAGCACTGTTGCCAAAAGAGCACCACTGAAGAAGACAAGATCTTCATTCGATCCATCCTTGCCCGCATAACCTGATGCAGCGCCAATCTTCCCTATCTGGCCGTGCTTTGCCCGCCAGTCGCTAGGCTTTGCGTAGCTCGTCGGTGTCGAGCTCTCAGCCCCGTTCGTCATGCAAAGATCAAGCAAGCGCGTGTAATCATCAAGCGTTCCCTTGAAGTTCGCCGGCGCGTCTTTGGCAAGCAATCTCTCGGCGAGTTGCTTGATGAGCTCGTTGGGCTCGACTCTATATTTGATGAAACTCTGCAATCTTCTGGCGGCATCGTGCAGGTTTGCCAGGTCTTTTGAAGCGAGAACCTCATTAGCCGCCGCTTCGGCTTCGCTCCAGGTCTCATCGGCATTAGTTGTGGACAGACTGGCTTTTCGGCAAAGCGCCCGAGCCGCGAGGTAGAGACCATATTTTTGCCACGGAGAGGTCGAGTCTTTGGCAATAGCGCGGAAGCGTTCAACTGCATCATCAAAATCCTCGCTATAAAATTTCTGGCAGGCGATTTGATACGCGCGCTCGGCTTTCGCCTCAGCATCGGCATTCTGTGGAAGCTCATGCAGCTCGACAGCGCCTTTCTTGTCATAGGTTGCATAGGCGAAAACGGCATCCTGAGCCTTGACCCACTCCAACACCCGAGGATCCTTGGCACCGTATTTAGTGACTTTGCTCTGCAGCAGCTCCGCTGCTTTGTTGAGCGACTCCGCCGTATAGCGCAAGTAAGACCCGCCGCCGTAAATGAAGGAGTAAACGTCCATTTGCGGGTCCAGTGGAATAGACGGCACGAGCTTGCGCGCCTTCAACCAACTATCGGCGGCGCTTTGCACATCAACATCACCATAGACCAGACGATGACGCCACAGCGCGTTGCTGTCCTTTGCCATCTCAGGAGTGATTTGCCGATCGGTGAGGATTCTGTATGCAACGACGAGATACGAGCGGGCATAGGTCGGTTTGATCACCCCGAGGCGACCCTGAGCGAAGAGCGTCAGCGGAAAATCGGGATGCAGATCGTGAGAAAAGACGGCCACCTTGTTAAACGGCCCGCAGGCGCTGGCCAAATTACCCGATGACGCCAACCAGAGGAGCGCACCACCGACGGTACCAACGGTCAAGTATCTCGTAATCCTATTTCTTCTAACCAAGTTCATCCGAATCATATATAGCTAGCTCCTTTTCAACTTGCTCCAGCGCCGCTTTACTCCACCCCCGACCGGAGAAAAGATAGACCTTTCTGCCGTTCAAAATCCGCTTCGCCCTGCCGTGAGCAAACGTCATGAGCGCCTCTTTATCGTCAACCGCCAATCCAATCGCCATGCGCTTCCTGGAGCAGGCAAAACTGCGGCCGTCTCGTATATGGCGCAGGACATTCGGCTTATCGCTGCCCATGTAAAAAAACATCGGCACCACTTCATCGGCCGCCGTTTTATCAAGCCAGCGATCGCCGATGCACCACGACGCCAATGCCGTCATAGAGAGCTCGACATGGCGCGGCAGCTCGCTGTGCAGCCGAGAGAGAAGCTCCCGGTAAAACGAGCGTTGCGATACAGGCGCATCAAAATCGATCTGGACGCCTCGCACGCCTGGCGTTCGGGCGTGAATCTTGATGCGTTCAACCAACATGTCGAGCTGATCCGGCGATAATGTCGGCGGCTGTTTGCGGCTGCTTTCGACGCGCACCACTGCAATCAGATGTGTTTGCGGCGGCGAATTGAGAGATTGGGTGCGCGGCTTGCACCAGAGGGAGCCGTCATAAAGCGTCAATGTCTCGGCGAGGAATGCCACGCCCACTCGCCGACTGTCGATCCAGGATAAATCACCTGATTTCTCCCACGCCCATAAAATCAAGCGCGGCTGAGTCGGCGCGGGCACGTTCATAAATGCAAGAAGCAGCACCAAGCAGCTAAGACTAGCAAGTATGGCAGCGATCAGTCGATCTGAGGGTCTCATGCAATCAAATGGCTCAGGCGAGAACGGACAGAATACAACCTGGTAAGAAAACAAACAATCCTGTCCGCATAATGTGCGACATCTTATAGTAGCTCTCGGGGGCGACTTCAAGTCGGAGGACTTCAGGTTTCCGACTCGAAGTTCTGGGCGAACAGTGGCCCACCGCCATTGGTGAGCCACTGTTTCTGAGCCGTTTAGCTGATTTGCGCTTCCGTGCCGAAGGTGGGGCTGGAGCAAATCGGACAAAGCTGCTGCTCTTGCGCCAAACCGAAACGCACAAGCGGCAGCTCGCTCCTGTCACAGATGACCTTCACTGTGTCCAGGTCGAGCATGAGCCTGTTGATCTCGATTGCCAGGCGGCACCGCAAGAGACCCGCCATACCGAGCAGATTGATGTTGTGCCTGGCCAGACCGCCGAAGTCGATGGACAGCTCCGTTACCTGCAAGTCGCTCACCGCTTGCGCGATCGCACCGCCTGAAGAGCACAGTGTCTGTGGAATCGTCCGGGGTATCCGCAGCGTGCCTTCCGCGGCGAAGCCTCCGCCCAGACCGATGAGCATGACATAGTGCGGCACTTCGGCATTGCCTGCACCCAGGGCATGAACGTCGATGATGAGTTGTTGCCCGAAGTCTGCTGCAAATCCGGCGGCGCGGATCTTTGCCTCTAGCGCACCACGCGTGGTGGCATCCAGCCAGTTGAGACCCTCCGGCAGAACACAGTCATCGAAAGCGAAAGCGCAGATCATGTCATGGACAAAGGCCGTCGCCGTCTGTTTCTTGAGCTCGATCCTCTCGGTTGCCTCGAACGTGATCGCGCCCAGGGCGTAGGTTTGTTCGAGTTCGATAATTGGACATGCTGCTGCACAGCATCTCGTCATAGTATTTCTCCTTATTTGCTGAGGTTGCGAACAAGCAATCAACTGCCTGTCCTTGTTTGCTGAGGTTGCGAACAAGCAATCAACTGCCTGTCCTTGTGTGACAGGGCCGCACGAGGCGACTCTGCCGTTCTCGAAGGGACTTCCCCATCGAGTCGATCGGTTCGAAGGCACTGGTTTGGCTCAAGGTGGCGCAAGCTTCGCGATCGCCCTCAAGAACTATTCCTGTTCGTCCAAGAGGATGATTGAAGCCGTCGCGCTTCACAAAACCAAGGCACTCCGAACTTTCAGCTCTGCTTTATCACCCCATGCGACAAGCCCCGCCGCCTGTTCTAATTCAAATCCTTACTCCACACGACTTCTCGCCGACTAGATTCCGCTTAGGACTGTGCTGAACCGTCTGACTCGCCGATACCTCCTTTCAATCGCCTGCTATGCAGCAGTTTCAGCGAGGGCGCAAATCGTGTGGTTGGCGGGTTTGTAGAAGGTGCGGTCCTTGTTTGAAAAGGGATGAATAAGCAGATACCGGCAGTCTAGTGAATGCGGGCCGTCAATAAAAAGCGGTGCTTTACCAGCAAAGAAAACGCCTGCGCCTCGCGCAGCCATGCACATCATCCAAAAGGAGCATGAACCGGAAGTGAGTACCTTTTCGGGGGAACCCCACAGAGTGACGAGTGACTTGTGACGAGTGAACCGACTTCCTGGAAAGATGCGCGTGTCTTCCTGACAATGAGTACCGTTTATAGGGCCGCCTTTTGCGTTTTGCGGCCTCTTTTACGACACTCATTGCCAAGAGGAGCAAGACCACCTCTACGTCATCGCCTAGTAGCTCCTCGGAACGAAGGCAGAAGCAAGGAAAACATGAGGGAATGACAGCCTTTGCTGCAGCCCCGTTCGTTCTTCCTTACCACTGCCAACCCCTTATGCCGCCAGGGTATGCCGACGAAATTCGTTTACCATCGGCGTTTCCTCGCGAAGGAGTGTACGGTCGTCGTCAAAGCGGCAATCCCATAGCCCGAGATGCAGCAGATGCTCGTCGATGGGCTTGCCGGAGGCACGATATTCCCAGCCGATCATGCTGAAGAGCGGGAACCAGGTGTAGCCGACCACGTCGATTCCGGCAGCCTGAGCGCGTTTGACGGCCCCCGTGGTCGCACGCATCCAGCGCTTGCGCTCGAGCATCGTGCCGGTGGCGCTAGTCTCTGTAACGATCAGCGGTTTGCGCATGTGCCGAGCCGCCTCTTTGAGAACATGGAATAGTTCTCCTCCGCCGCAGACACCGCGTGACACCTGAGCCTCACCTCCGGTCTTCTTTGCCTCGACGGCAGCGAAGGACCAGGGATAAAAGTTGACCCCGGCGATATCGTATTCGATACCATTGCCGTTCAACTCGGAGAGCATCTCCGTTGAGGCACCGTTTTCGACGAGCCAGCCGTAGAGCGGATGCTCTTCGCTAACCGCACCGGTGGCCAGGTCGTAGGCGAGGAAGTCGTAGAGCCGCTCGTGCGCAGCCGCCCTGGTAGAGCGCCGCCCGATTGGCTTCACACGCCTGAGCGCCTCGACACAAACGAACTTGGGGTCGCTCTGAATGTCGCTCACCGCTTGCACGGTTTTTTGGATACCGCGGGCGATCGGCAACAGAACTGCCACATAGCCGTTATCTCCTGAGAGATAGGGCGGCCATTCGGCACGCTTGCCGCAGAGCAAGGCATTGACCGTGGGCTCGTTCAACGGGGTGTAGAAGCGCACCAGTTGCCGGTATCGCTCCGTGAAAGCTGCTGCATACGCCGCTACGCGATCGGGATAGTCGGGATTGATGAAACTGTTTTCGAGCCAGAATGGTGTTCCATAGTGCATCAAGTCGAGGACAGGTGTGATGTGCAAACGGCAGATCATGTGCTCGAGAACCTGATCGACCCAGCTCCAGTCGAAGCGTCCAGGCTCCGGCTCCACCTTGTACCATGGCGGCCCCCAGCGGATGGCTTTGATTCCGAGCGACTGAGCGCGCTCCAAATCCTGCCGCCACTGTCGGTAGTGCTGAGTTAATTCAAACTCCTCAAGGGCACGGAGTCCCGGGCGTTCTTGAGGGATGAACGTGTTTTCGATGCCGCCCAGCCAGGTGAAGCGGTCGAATGGTGAAGGCAGAATAGTGTTCACTGATTTATCTCCTTTACTTTCACGATTAAACGACGTTTGCCGCTCAGCCGCAGCTGGGCGTGAAGCGTGCTTCCAATGCGATCTGCTTTTCAGAAAGGCAACTTCCGATATGCAACTCGCATTCCGACGCGCAACTCGCATTTCACCTGCATTCCATCGACATGCTCTTCGCACTTGATTGGGACGGGATGTCGGTTGTAGGCGAGGATGATGTCTTGATGAGGCAGCGCTTCAGCAAACGACGAATTGATTTCTGAGTTCAAATTAGCTGGTTTGAGTTGCCTAAAGCCAGTGTGGCAAGCGAATGATTTAATTTCGTTCTGCTGATTTAGAGCATTTCTTGTCTGGTGTCACCAGTTAACGGTTGAGTGCGCCCTGTCACCTTGACAGCCAGACAGCCCCCCGCAAGTCGCGCAGCAGCAGGCGGAGCGGAGCGAGTCAGAAAAAAGATCATGCCGGTACGGATTCGAAAATTCGGGAGATTCATTCGGTTGTACCGTGAATGTAATCGGTATCAAAGCGGCGAATCCGCGTAGCTGATATACGGCG
>JAJPJO010000240.1 GCA_021324135.1 Pseudomonadota bacterium | reverse complement strand
TCGCCGTTCCACGTGCTGTACGCGTCAAATATGTAGAAGGGATAATTGTTGAACGTATATTTCTTGGGCTCTCCCCATAGCTCCTTCGCATCCTGAAGTGTGAGCTGTGTCCAGCCCTTATCTTTATTGAAGTAACTGGTGCTGTCTTCCCACTCTCTCAAGAAAGGAACTTTCTGGTTAGGACTGACGTACCACGATTTAAAGTGCCCTCGTCCATCTCGGTCAATCCATATGTAGAAACTGTCGTATGGAGGCTGCTGATTCCTCAAGGACTCCAACACGAAGGAACCATTTTTGTTTTGAACATCTAAGTCCTGTGGGTCAGGCACTGGGCAACCGGCGTCAGCGATTGCAGGCCCGATAAATCCTGTGGAAATGCCGAATGTAACGACGGCTATCGAAAATCGTTTTCGCGACCGAAGGTGTCTATTCATGAAAAGCTTCTCTCTCGAACACTACTGTCGATCATGATTTTGGACCTTGTATAAGCATAGACCAATCGACGGCATGGTGGCTTCTCTAACAGTTCCACTCGCTAGTTGTTATTTGGATGAAGTTTCTTTGGCTCTATTTCTGGGAACGGACGGCCTCCTACTGGTTCGCCTATTCGCGCGGAGATCAGGCGACCATTACTCATGCATCGAATAAGCACCACGTTAGTTTTGATTAGCTCAGACTCCTTCCCTTTGTCGTTTGTCGGATCACCTTCGATAAAGGACCAGCTCGTTACGTGATCGTCCTGCAAGTTGATCTTGATACCGAAGAACCATGGCGTGCAGCCAATGTGCGGAAATGAGTATGCCAACGCGCCGGCACACTCCGCCCATTTTGGCGGTCTACGCGCTTCTCCCAGCAATGCCACCACTTGATTCCGAGGCATGCCTATCAAGTCGTACTCATGCAAGAGTCGATTAAACATATCAATGCCTTTAATTGGATAATCCCTCTTCTCGCACCAATAGTCGTGATCGAATTTGCCATCATCTGTGGTGACTTCCTTTCGGATACGGTCCTTCGGAAAGGGCATCTGTACTTGATAATTGCTTGGCCATGGAATCCGAGGTCGTGGAACCGAACCCGGATTATGAAAAAGTTCAGTCGGCACTTCGGTCCAAGTCTTTAAATCTAAAATAGAACGCCTTCCACCATCGTGAATGATTAAGGCTTTACTGGGCTCAAGGAACAGTATGGTCGCTCTGATCGGTGGCATCAGCACATTTCCTTGGAGATCGCACAATCCCTGCCGTGAATGGTGGTGAAACTGTCCAGGTTCGTCTTGATACCCGAAATGCAACATAGTGCCTGAGGGAAGTTTATGCAGAACGAGGCTTGGATTCTGATCGGCTTTGTCGCCAAAGGAAAAAATATTGAACAAGAATGCGTTGTCCGGCAGTGCGAAGTTCAACTCGACTCCGTCGCGATTGAAAAAATGGCGGTTGTCGCCGAAGTAATATTTGTTTCGACTTTGAACCTCTGTGGCAAGGAATATGCCGTGTCCACAGTATTCGATGTCTGAATACTTGGTCGGAAGGATGATGCGACCGTCTTGATCTTCTAGCCCGTAAAGATTCCCGGTGCAGGAGCGGAACGTGTTTTGATCTATGTCGCTTAACCACTGAACCATTCCGTTGTTGAAGTGAAGTTCAGCGTTTGCTGCGATAGGAATGGTAAGCAGCGAAAGGATTATTGCAACGCAAATCGCTCCGGTTCGTTTCGTTTTGTCTCTGTATCTTTTCATGCCTTTTCCCAAGGGAAGAGTGGCAATTATACAAGAAGAGCCCGCTCGCCATGCACGATGCAACTGCTCGAGGAAAGTTGCAGGGAAGAAAGTCTGGAATTCTCAATTCTAGCCCGCGCAATTTCTCATCCGTAATCTTTTGGTCGACGTAAATCCTATATTACAGGCGCAAACAGTGAAATCTGCCATGTGGCTATTCTCGCTGCAGATTGCTATATTGAGCGGGCATCTCTGTCGCAATGCGGGAAAACGAAGAGCAAAATTGGTTCACCATTATTCCATCGGAGAAAGCACATCGACTGCTAAAGCAGCAGTGCTGCATTATGCAATGGCAGTTTTACTCTGCACAATTGCCATCGCTTGCGCATTTGCAGCCGCATTACTGATTGGGAACACTGATGCGGTCTTGGCCTGGTTCGATGCGCGGATTTCGCTGGCAACCGTATCCGCATGGATAGTTGCCCATGTTGGATTTGAACACAAAATCGCTTGGTTAAGCACTCACGTAAGATCACAACACGGAGTATTAGCATTGGCAGCGGTTCTTGGCGTTATGACTCTGGGGTTGTTTGCTGCTCGCAGTCGCAAACATCTACGTGGGGCTTTGTCTCAAAAAGCGAAGGCGGTATCAATTTACATTTTTTGTGTCTTGTGCAAACTGTCTGTTCGGACCACTGGGAGTTCTTTGCGGATTGAGCACGATTAAGCTTATCCGTCGGCCATCATTGATACGGCGCTATATGTTGGCTGAATATGAAGCCGAACAGGCCGGCTCAGAACATGCAGCTCTAATTGAGTTCATCAGGATGCCTAATCCCTTTCACGTAGGGCTCGTTCTGACGTATTTCGATAAAAGTAATTCGAAGCAAAGGACAGTTTGGATAAACGGGTGGTTTGGAATATCGCTGCCCATCTCGATCAAAGCCACGGTAACTCGCTGCAGTCCGTATTTCCTTCCTTTTCTA
>JAJPJO010000243.1 GCA_021324135.1 Pseudomonadota bacterium | reverse complement strand
GCGGCAGAAAGACACCGAAGCAGAGAGTAAAGAAGCCGGGCTTGTGCACAGGCTTATCATGCTCTTTCATCGCGCTCGCCGGATCGCTCCACTTGCTGGTGCGCCCTAAAAGACCGATGCGGTGGCTGGTCTCGAGAAATCCATGATGCGGAAGAGCGGGCGGCTTCGCCTTCTGGCGGTTGAAGCCCCGGCGCCGCCTGGCGCTCTTCGGCGCCTTCGGCTCTGTCTCTCCGCCCTTGTCCGGCAATGTCGCATTTGTCATAATCTTCGTGCTCTTCGACGGGCCGCCTAACATTATTCCCATGCTAGCGGAATCAATTAATGCCCGGCACGGAGTTTCCCCTGGGTTTTAGAAATGACACACCGGGTATTCAATTCCTAACTGTGGAATACTTATTGAAATAAGTGTTCACAAACATGCGAGGCTCATGTTCGAATTTGCCGGAGGACTGATCATATTGACCGGGCTCGTGCTGCTCTCAGGCATAAGAGTGGTGTGCGAATACGATCGCCTGGTGGTGATGCGCTTCGGCAAACTGATCGGCGAGCGCGGTCCGGGACTGCAGCTCGTGATTCCATTCATCGAGCGCAGCCAGAAGATTGATAAACGCACAATCACGATGAGCATACCGCCGCAGGATGCGATAACCAAAGATAACGTCGCCGTCAAAGTTGCAGCGGTATGCTTTTTTCAGATACAAGATGCATGCAAAGCCGTTGCATCAGTGGCAGAGCCAATCGAGGCGGCAGGGCAACTGGCGCAAACATCGCTGCGCGCGATCATTGGTCATCATGAGCTGGATGAGATTTTGATGCATCGCGATAACGTCAATGCCCGCCTGCAAGCTATCCTCGATGCGCAGACCGAACAGTGGGGCATAAAAATCCAGGCCATTGAAGTGAAGGATATCGAGATTCCTGTGCAGATGCGCAGAGCCATGGCTCGTCAGGCCGAGGCGGAACGCCTCCGGCGCGCGCGCGTGACGTCAGCGACCGGCGAAGTTCAAGCAGCGCCAAAACTGGCTCAGGCAGCCGACATTATCTTCGAGCAAGAAGGCGCCTTTCACTTACGACGATTGTGCGCGATCGTTGAGATGGCATCCGATCAAAATAACAAAACAACATTGGTTTTGCCTACACCATTCAAGCTGACCAGCGACACAGAGCCTGATGAAGCCGAGGTTTCCGAGCCATAGTGATTGAAGAGTGATGGACTGTACGTCCTGGAGACAAGCTTCGCGCAGAACAGACATGCCTGAAGATGCCTCGTGAGTCGATAACTAGCGGGTGGCAGCGCAAGACTTACATGGCACTTTTTATGATGAAGGTGGTCACGCATGGCACTTTTTCTCTTTGCATCCGCCTGAATTTTGCCAGAAAAAAGACACGCATGGCACTCTTTGAGCAAAAAGTAGACATGTAAGTCCTGGAGAAATTGACTTGGTTAGTGGAAGTTAGCTTGTGGACTGGACGTGGACCCATATCTGGTGGCATCAGCCATTGCTTGGTGGACATTGGCTTGCGGACATTGGTTTCTGGACATTGGTTTCTGGACATTGCTTCAGCCAGCTCTGTGAACGGCAAGGTACAGGCGACTTAATCATTTCCTCAGAGCGCTTTTTATGGCACGATAGCGATATAGGTCAGGGAGTTTGCACGCGTGCTCGACCAACTGATTCCACGATCTCACCTTGAACGGAGATTCGTTCAAGTGCTCCATTGGGACATAGAGCGGTTGTGGTGGGAAGCAGAAAGAAATATTCGTGCGCAAAATTGGTCTAGTGCCGCAGTCGAGGTTCTGTGTCTGGCAATGGCATATGACGAACTCGGTCTCTTTGAGCACCAGTATGAGACCACACAGGCAATAGTTCTTCTCCTTCCGCGGCTCAACTCAGCTGAATTGAATAGCGTGCACAAACTGCTCGCTCAGGTAGCGGAGCATTTAATCACTAGTCGTGCCACAGCAGAGCTGGTTCCGCACAAAGATCTGAGCTTGCGATATTTCCTGCTCCTGCTCGTCCTTCCCTCCTTGTACCGAGACATGAGCAAACTGGAGCGTGTCGAGGCTCATTTTCGCGTTCTTCGGCTTCTTGGACCATATTGTTCGGAAGAGGATTTACGGGAACTCTGCCTGGAAGCTAACGCGTTGCATTTTACATGCGAGAGGATCGCTCTTACTGCGCCAGTCGATGAGATCGAACGAATCGAATCAGAAATCGCGCTGGCATCGCCTTCAAAGGACTCCTCGCTCCCTCAAGCAATTCAACAGAAGTACACAAGAGAATTGCTGCGGCTGTCTCCGATTGAGCGAGAGGCTCTGATTACACGGATTTGTCAGTACTCAGTGGTAACATCGGTCCTTATTTTGAGTTTCATTGTGCATCAATTGATGCCAAGTTTACTTTGTATTTTGCCGGGCTTCATCATGATCTCGTGGGTTCTGGCGATTCTCGTCCTTGCTCCATTTCTCACAAAAAAAGTCGAAGCTGCTTGCAATAGCCTAATAACTCATCGCAGGCCATGCTCTGCCAGGTCGCGGATGAGACCAGCACGACTCGTGCGTTATAGGTTCTCCTTCTAACGAAAGCAGTTTCCTGCGAAGGGCAAAACGGCAAAGGAGGCGGCGCGCCACAGGGTCCTGAGATCGCTTGTTGCCATACGGAACCTGGAAAGCAAATGTCCAGTTGCCGGTCTTCAGTTTGTCCTGGCGCTGCATAAGCGGGGTTCGTGGCACCGCGGTCATGCGGAAATTCCCATGCCTGTTGCAATTCTGTAGCGAATTCTCCCGATGATGTCGCCAGGCAATTTCCCGAAGGGAGTTTACAGCAATGACTACTCACGATGCTCAATTCACGGCGCAAAACGTTGAAGCCGCTGATCGCAAGTCAGGTCCGCAAGCGGCTTTGAATATATTGGAACAGCAATACGCTAATTTTGCTTATACGCACGGCGGACATCAATCAAGTGAAGTTCTAAATTATTGGCAGCAGATAACCCAGCAGCTAGATAAGGATCATGTGCTTCCCAATCTTGCAATAGCCTGGGGTTCGGAGCATATGAATACGTACACGCAAGACGGCTATTCAAAATCCGACTTGAAGCAAATCATGCAAATGGCTCCTTCCCCGCTCGATCGTAGTATGGCAAAGAGCCTGTTCGTTCAATATGAGCCGCTTAAGAACGTACACAGAGATGGCGAAGGCGGATTTCTCGGCATCGGCGAACACGAAAGAGATGCCATCACAGCCGGTGACTTCAAGGACGCCCTCAACAATCTCGCCAACCAAAAGGAAGCTCGGTCATTCATCACACCACTTATGGCGACAAGAGATGGAGACCCTTCTCATACATTGTTCGCGCAGATCGACGCGGCTCCAGGTGGAAAGGTGGACGGCAAAATCGGCAAAGGCGATCTGGAGAATTTTCTGGAGAGCTACAACTATCAAAAGAATAGCGGACAACTGGATGGATTGCTGCCGTTGGAGCGCGATCAAATGGAGAAGAACGCTCAGTTCGTTAGCTGGCTCGATCAAAATTGGGACACCGATCCTCGGGTTTTAAAATTGCGCGGAGTGGACTTCATAAAACGCGACAGCGATCGCGGCACCGAAGAGCCCGTCTACAACAGATATCTGACTCTCGAGAATCTCAGCCGCTCAGGTGGTTTTCGTAACACAGTCGATATGGTGGCCAGCAACCGCACTATCCTGCCGCCACGAGTCGACGCCCGAGAGGACAAAGAACAATCCGCTCCACGGCAGGATGTGCGGGGAGAAGCGGATGGAAAAACCACCGATGCGAAAAAGCAATGTTTAGATATGCGTAATCGCGCCATCATGGATCAATTGTTCAGCACCTCTACCCAGCGTGCCGGCGAGGGTCCATACCAGGCTGCGGCACGACTCTTGCCCGGCGCCTCCGTCTCCGACATCATGCAATTGACCCGTTTGCTGAAAAGCTCATATCAAGCTGCCACCGGGGATAATACCGACAGATTGGCAAAGCTGTCACCCGGCTATCAATGGATAAATCAATATAACGCTGCTGCCATCATAAAGAATTGCCCTGCATTGCAAAGGCGCCTGAGCACGACAGGATGAAACGAACTGAGTTATCGCAAGTTTTCTGAGCACCACTTAGAGCAGCAGGCAGGCGGTTTCACTGAAGCCGCCTGTCAGGCTTGCTATTTCTCATAATAGAATCCGCTTGCCTTTGAGAAAACAGGGTCGGCACTGCAAGCACCACCCTTTTTGATCGACTCGAAAGTCTGAACCGAGGCCTTCGATGAAACTCCGGCGGCATCAGAGTGTACTAATATAGAAAGGCATGGCAGATGTTTGTTGTTGGCGCCGTCCTTATGATAGCGCTCCATCACTGCCTTCTGGAAGTCGAGATCACGCTGAGTGAGAGCAAGCGCATCAGCTACAAAATTTTTGTACCCCTCGGGCGTTGTTGCCGCTTGACCATCCGCCTCAAGCTTCTGCACAAATTGATCAACATTTAGGCTCATGTTTTGCTCTCCTGAATTAAGCGCCAATACCTATATAGTGCGGAGCAAATTGGTCCCCGCATCGAACGCTTGTGTTTGCCTTCTTTATCCAGAATACCGGCGTCTTGTGACAAAGACTTTAAAACCGTCGACTTCAAAGAGAGGCGATTTCGAATCGCTTCTTTTATCGCAAAGCCAGCGTTTGCTTTTATTTGCTCTGATCGAGCTGCTTATCCAGACGCGCCCGCGTTTCTCGATCCGGTGATTCAGCCATGGACACCGCCTTCGATACCGCCGCCGCTTCTTGCTCATGCAAGCGAGCGCGATACGTGCCGAATTTCTTGTTCGCCAACTGTATGCTTGCCGAATCAATGTACCTTCCCAAGATTCCATATAATTGCGCCTGTGCCGCCTTGTCACCATGTTCGGTGGCATCGACCAGCTTGGCAATGTCTTGCGGTACTGGTTGTCCATTAAAAAGAATCGGCTTCAGTTTTTCAAAATCAAATTTCAAAATACCCCATGAATCCTTGATCTGCAGCAGCCTTTGAGCGCGATCGAGCGCTTTCTGGATCAGCAATGTGCGCTCCGAGCCATATTGCCCTTGCTCCTTCAAGTCTTTGAACGACTCCTCCAGTCGTTTAGCTCTCGTCTTCTCCTCCGGCGTCAATGGCTCCTTCTGCTGCTCCAGGACTTGCTTGAAGTAGCTCTCCGATACTCTTGGATAATCACCATTCAGACGGCGGCTGATTGCCTGCCGCAGCGCTTGAAGCTGCTCATTGTTCGGTGACCTGGGCAAGCCCATCTCTTCTGCAATGTTGCGAATCACAAGGGCATATTGCTCTGCATGCGTCAGCTCGTGCGCAATGGTCTGTGCCGCTCCACCCGGCTCAGCAAGCCTTGCCGTACGAAGAGTTATCGTGTTGCTGCGGTCCAGGAATTGACCGTTCGCATTGGGAAGATCATCGACAAAGGTGAGATTCGGTGCCGGAATGCCGAGCTGTTTAGCCTGATCGTTGATGACATTTTGCAAACTGCTCCTGTAGGTGTCCAGACGCTGCTGCATTTTTGCTATATCGGCCTCCAGTGGTTTTCGAGACCGCTGGTATTGCTGGAGTTCGTCCTGCAGATGCTCGTTGTTTCCGATATGTTTTCTCAACTCGACTTGATCGCGAGAGTCATGAATATTGAGCTTCAGTTCTTTGGCAAAGGCTTTCAGATCCTCGCCCACGAGAGCATCAAGCTTCTTGTTCAAAGCCAGCCTGTCAGCCACGAGCTTTTCAGCCGGCTCCAATTTGTCAGTGGCCGTGCGCAGTGCTTGAGCCCACTGCCTCGACTGGCGGCCCATCTGGCTCTCGACAGCCTGCGAGACATCGACCAGGTTGAGGTCGTTCAGGAACTTCTGCTCTTCAAACCACTGGCGCATCGAAGCCGGCACGGATTCAGTGCCGTACTCGCTCAAGCGGCCGAGAACATACTTCTTATTGGATGTGTCCTGAGTCGGATCACCGCTGTGCTTGGCGTCCAATCCGTTGAACTGAGCAAGAAATGCTTCTTGATCGTGCTCCGAAAGCGCTTTCCAATTGTTCATGACCCCGGCGATCTCATCCTCATCCATTTGATGCACCGGCTTTGATTCGACAATCGAGCGCGCCTGCTCCGCATTTATTTTTGCGCCGAGCTCGGGATCGGATTCAGCATGATTACCGGGCTGGAGATGGTTTGTCCCGCCTCCAGGCGGATCGATCTCGCGTGTGCCGCGCGGCGGCTCGACTTGACGCGGACCGGCTTCGCTCTTGAGAGCGCCCGCCTCGGCAGTCTTTCTGATGATGAGCAGGCGATCGGGATGGCCCTGTCCAGGCTCGGGCGTACCCAGCTGAAAGTCATACTTGACGTGCATGGAGTCGAGGATCTGCTTGTAGACAGGGTACATTCGATCCGAGATTGGATAAACTTTGGCGACGCCCCCTTCCTTCAAAACACGCACGAACTCCGAGAGGGTTGCCCGTATCTCAGAGGCATCGCTCTGGTAGAGAGAGGTCGATCTGAGGGCGTAGACCGCGTCCAGCGAGCCATCAGCAAATGGAAGCTCATGAGCGAGAGCTGCCACCGAATCCGGTTGCGGATGCTTTCGCGCTTCAATGCGCGTCGGGCGGTCGTCTTCGTGATAGAGCATCAGATCGTCCGCTTCGCTGAGTCCAAGCCGTGGATCGACTGATATGACTTTGGCGCCAAGATGGCTGGCGTTGACATCTTTGGCAAGATTTTGCTGCAGTCCGGCGCCGACATCAGCGATCACCTTTCCAGGACCGAAATCATCAGTAGTCAATTTCAGATCCCGCAAATAGCGTCGCAGTCCGCCGGCTGTAGGAGGTATTGTCTTGATGTCGTCCAGAGTCGGTCCGGCTGGGCGTTTTGCATTGGATGCATCGGCACCGGGCTTATTGCCGCCTGGCTGTGCGGAATTCTTTTTGTCACCACCATCGGTGGCGGGAGGTTTTTGCTCCCCTCCCTTGCCGGATTGATCCTGTGAGCCTTGCGCGCCACCATTGCCAGTGGACTGGCCGCTGCCCGGGCTATCATACAGGGCTCCGGTCGCGTAGGCTTCTCTCTCATGATAGGAATCTCTGTAGCTCCTGTGGGCATCATCATATTTCTGATGCAGCGACTTCGTTTCACCATCCATCGCATCATAAAGAATCTTTCGGTACTTGGCCTCGTTCCAATCACTGCGACTCATTCTTCCTGCTGCGATGTCCATCTGAGCTTTGATCATTTCGTTCAAAACATCCAGAGGCAGCAGGCGATTCATGACAGGACCGAGGTCGGAGGCATGGCCTTCGTTGATATCGGCGATGATATCGTATGTGGTGCGATATCGTTTGATCGCATCGAACTGATTGCGCTGAATGCGCAAGTCGCGATTCAGGGTAATGATATCGGGAGCATTTTTCCACGATTGCTCCAACTTCCTGGCACGATCGAGTTGCTCAGGTGTCAGAGGCTGGTCGCCGATTGCCTGTCTGGCCTGCAACACTCGATCCAGGTAATCATCGGTCGGACGGCTGCCGAAGTTTCTCTCGTACGTTTGCATGATCGCTTCGCGCTGCGCTTGCGTGCCCAGGCCCTTAACCCCAGCCTGATCCGCATACATGCGAATCAAAAGTGAATCCTGCTCGAGATGGACGAGCTCATGCGCAATTGTGTTAGGCAGCCGATCGCGATGAAACGAAGGATCGGACACGTCTTCGTTGTCGAGATAGATTTTCCCCGTGCCCTGAACGTATCCGCCGCCGGCATCATTGCCATAGCTCTCAGTATCGAACTGAGCCTTAGGCACGCCGGGCGGCAGCTTGGCATTAACCGCATCAGCCAATTGCTGGAGTCGTTGCGCTTTCAGTTGCGCACCTTGCGCTTCCAGTGCCGCCATCTTGCGATCGACCTGCATGTAGCGATCGTAGAACTCGCCATACTCGGGCTTGTCAGCCGGCAAGCGGCTTCTTACAAAGGCCTCATCACTCCAGCGCTCCATCGGGATCTTCAGATCCTTAAGCAGCTTTTGTCCAGCCTCCTGATTGATCAAATTCCATTCTCGGTATGCCGCTTTAGCCGTCTCGTCATAACCGACAAAGTTGGATCGAACCGGCTGCCACGAATCGAGAACCTTACCCGTGCTCTCATGCAACCCCGGCACTGTCTCAGGAGATGCAATCGGACTGCGAGTATAGCTTTCTGCGTGTCCGGTCGCTTCGTTCCGCGAGCCGCCTCCATTTACCGCCTTGCGCTCCTGGGCTGCGGTTCGCCTGATGCCGACGGGCTCATCACCAGGCGAGAGTTTGTAGGTGACGCCACCTGGGACGGTGACCAATTTGCCGTCCGCTTTGCGAACCACTACATCTGGATTGGCCTTGTCACCGAGGATGGTGACCTGGCCGTTCTCCACTTTCATTTTCACTTTGACGTCTTCGGATCCTTTGCCTCGCGCCTGCAAGGCTTTGCCGCCGACCAGACCGACGATCGGTCTGCCGACATGAAACACCGTCGTGAAGATGACGCCGCCGGCAGCGCCGCTCACCGCCGCGCTCTTAATACGATCGCCGAGCGCCGCCATGTTCTCGCCGAAGGATTTCGAAGCATCATAGTCGAGCGGTGCGCTCAAGACCTGGCCCGCCACGCTCGCACCAGATCCGATACCAGCATTGACCAGCGATTCCTTGCCCCACTCTTTACCGCCTTGCACAATCGTGCGCACCAGCGACCTGGTCGCTGCCTCGCCGGAAACTTTGTATTGCTTGGCGAGAGCATCAGAGATAAGCTTCACGGCGCTATCCCGCTCGGCGCCTGCCAGGCTCGGATTCACCAATCTCGCCGCCACGGCTTCCATTTGCTTGACCGTCAATTCCTTGCCCGACATGAAGGATTCACGCGAAAGCTGGGTCAACAGCTTGGTTCCTTCGCTCTCAAATCCCTCCTTGAGCAGATTGGCCCCTGCCTTTTCCGCCCCTGATGTGGCCAGATTCTTGCTGAGCGTGGCGACCGCCTCGGCGGCGGCTCGATCGCCAACCTTGAAGATCGCTGCCAGTTTGGCCGGCGGTATAGCGGCAAATGCTCCTGTAAAGCCACCGTCCAGAACAAGCTTAGCCACGTTTCGGAAACTGCCGTCGAAATCTTGACCTTGCATGGCAGCCGTGGCGCCGGTTTTAAACGACGCGCCGAGCATGGCGGCAGCCATGACGAAGCGAACATTGAACACGGCAGCACCACCCACGGCACCAGTGCACAGTGTGGCAGCAATCAATGCCGTGTCTACGATTCGATCGGTCAATTCTCCTTTTGAATCTCTGTATGCCTTGAGCGCATCGGCATAGCGCTCAATCAATTGTTCCTGCTGCTCGGCCGGAAGATCCTTGAATTGCCGGGCGAATTCGCCGCGCAAAGCGGTATTGCCCTGCAGTTCGCGTTGCAGACCGGCGCGAGTCCCATCCCATAGTCCTTGCGCCATCAACATATCGGCCAATCCGGAGGTCGCTCTTCCATATTGCTTGAGATTGTCATAGTAGTCCTGCCGACCGTCGCTGCGGGCGGGCGGCGATAGCAGTTTCTCATAGACTTGCCGCTCCGCGGAATCGACGGCGCCCAGAAGACTCTTGTCGAGAGTACCACCATATTTGGTGGCGAACCCGGCTTTCATCTCTTGCAGTTGCTGCGGGTGCAATTGCAAATCTTTGAGAAAGCTCTTGAGCTGAATCGAACTCATGCCGTCTCTCAAGATAAAGGCTTCCACCTGATCGGCTGCATCTAATTTGCCGTCCTGCTTCAAACCGTTTACCACAAGCTTGCGCTCGCCCTCGTTTAAGGAGCCGAGCGCTTTCTGTGCCCATTCTTTATCTGCCTGCGAGTGCGGATTGAGCAAACGCTGCCTTTCCTCGGGCTTCAAGCCAAGGATATCGTTGATGCGCGTTTGTCCCTCATCAAAACGAACGAACAGATCGGGCGAGAGATTTCCTTTCGATAAGAATTGGCTCTCATACTCTTTATAAGTGAAGTGAGTAACGCTCCAATCAGAATTCGGATAGGCTTGCGCGACGGCCAGGCTGAGCGTCAGCTCGAAGTCCTTGCGCAAAGCTTTGTCCTCGGCTGTTTTCGGCTCCTGGATGCGCTTGAGCAAAGTCGGATCATCCCTGAATGCATTGGCAATCGCGTGCATGCTCTGCCCGGGGGCGGTCATCTTGACGAAGCACAAAAGCATACGATCGGTCGAGTCCAGCACCATGGGCGATGCCGAGCCGGAGGCCACCCTGCCCAGGACACGGTGGATCAAATCTAAAGCCGGGCCATCGTTCAACGCCTTGTTGACCATATCGTCGAGCCGTTTCTTGAAGTTGGCATCATCGTGATAGCGCTGCAAATCCGACGGCGACATATGCATCACTTCATCAACCAGACGCTCTTGCAGCTGATCGCTCCTTGATGATTTGATCACATCATCCATCGTGCGAATCACCGAGAATTCATCGGCATCTTTGCCCGGCGTTTTTCCACCTTTCTGAGAGCTTTTCTCGGTCTCTTCAGGATTCTGCAAATGATCCAGCCAGCGATCGGCTCGCGTCAGATCTTGCCCGGAGAAAACCGTTTGCAATGCCATGTGCATATCGCGCTTGAAAGTCGGATCGGTCTTGAGGCGCACCAGCTCCTCGGCCGACATGTGCTCGATCTTCGCCATGACTGTCGGCCGGCTCAGATCGCCCTGGAGGATGTCGCTAATCAGTGAACCCTTGCGCAAGAGCTTGTCTTCAAAAATGGCTAAATCACGATCGCTCGTTTTGAGCGCGTCGTGCAGATGCGTATAGAAATCGAGTTGCGCCTTTTCCTGTGGGTTCGCCGGTTGCCGATGGTTCAAAGCGAGCTCGCGACCGAGCGCATAATTAAGGCGATCTTCGTCGCTGGCATTGATCAACGACTGCTCCAGATGCTCGCGATTCTTGTGATACCAGTGTGCCATGTCTTGTCTGGCTATGCTGGCAAGGCTGATTTGACCGTGCTGGGCGACGTCGCGAGCCAAATCGAGCTCTACGCCGCTGAAACTGCCACCCAAGCGCTGCATGCCGTTGTTTTTCAGGAACGTTTCTCTGGCTGCCTGAGCCGCGGGCGAGTTACCGCCCAGTGCCTCGGAAAGCATCTCGAAATCGTGCCACTTGAGTGCAATCTCGGTCAGCTGCAACTGCTGTGCCGGAGTGCGTTTATCAATACCGTAGGTGTGGCTGCCGCCCTGAGGTTGATCGCTCAAATAGATTTCGATGCATTTCTTGCTGCCATCGCTCATGTATTGATTTTTGAGGAGAGCATCGCGAAGGGAGACGCCATGCTTCGCCTTGTAATCATGCTCGAGTTGCGCCAGTTGCTCAGAATTGAGAAGCGCAAGGGTCTTGCGGATTTGCATTTGGGCGCTGTCCATTTTGCCGCCGTCGCGGAAAGCCCAGAAGGATCCTTCCGGGTTTCTGGTTTCGGCTTCAAACATCAGTCCGGCGTTGTTGAGTTGCTGGAGCAAACGATCGATCTGGGCGACGTCATTGGTGTGCGAAACAATTTGCACACTCGGCAGCGGCGCTTCCGGCTTCTGGTTATCCTGTGCGCGCACGGCATTGAGCGCCTGAGCGTCACGATTGGTCGCCTGCCGCGCCAGTTTCGTGCCGGTGTTATCGCGGCATGTTTTAGATCCGTCTGGACAATCACCCGGGCTGGGAAAGCCACCCATATTTATCTCCAAAGAAACGGCTGACGGCGCCTCGTCTATGTTTGAGGGTCGTCAGCACTTGATAATCAGCAGCAAATGAGTGAGGGTAACTCTATTTATACTCAGCCAATGTGACAAAGTTATTAAAATGGGCAAAGGCTCACCCGGGCTTTGTTTAGGGCAAGCCGTGCTATTTAATGTGCGGATGTACGATGCCGGACAAAGGGAAACCGTTTTAGACAAACAGTACTGAGGAGTGCAAAATCATGCTTGCAGAGCTGCCTGACGCCACCCAGGTGAAGGAAGCGATCGCCGCGGGCGGCAACGCCGAGGTAATCGAGCTTCTGGTGCCGATTCTGAGCACCACGTCCGTACACGACATCTTGCCGACCATTTGCCGGTCTGCCGAAACGGCAGCCGAGTGCGACGACCTCGAATATGCCGAGGCCATGTTTCAACTGGCCATTCACCTCTACGCCAATTGTTTTGTCGCCGACCATGCTTGCGGGCTAAAAGCCATAGAGGCTCTGGAAAGCTTGCTCAGGAGGCAGGGGCGGGACCTCGATCTGAAATTGCTGCATCGAGGCACGAGGCATCTGGCACTGCGCGCCCGCAAACATCTGGAGTCCACCGGTGAGAAGTGCCTTAGACACGATGGTCCGGTCGACTACATCCGTTTCTGTCGAGGGGCCTGAAACCGCCGCTGCGGAATGTCCGCACCGCATATGGTGCAAGATTAGAGATGCTTGCCCGGATGCAAAAGCTCATGAGCATTGAATCTCTTGCGAATCCTGTGGGCGAGAAAATAGGTGGTTGCCTTTCTTCCGGGGTTGCATCGCTGGTCGAGCAATAAATGCGTCAGAATTGACACTGTGATCCCGACCCTGTAGGGATGCCGCTTCGGACCTTTGCAAAGCAGAAAGAAGAGGGCAAGGAGCTCATAGGAATGTAAAGGAAGATACAATTTGCCGCTGTATTTTTCGTGGCAAGCTTCAGAAAACCGCTCCCAGTTTGGTTTCCAGCCATGCGCCCGGACATAGTCGAAGACATGGTCCAGATCGATCAGCCAGCCGGCCAGAAAAGTGGCGATTGCCGCCGGCTTTGATCTGTAGCGTAAATAGCTCGCCCCAGCCACGCCGGCTGAGGTGATAATATGTCCAACGGTTCTCATCTTTCCTGGCTTCCTTTCATGCTAAATGCGTGGAACCCTTCTACAATTGCTCTTGGTACTCTGACTTCCTCAGGTTAACGAGGGTTCATATTCCCTATGCTAAACGATTTTCCCAGTTTCGCGTAGATATACACGGCATAGACGTGGTTTTAGGCGGATGAGTTTCCGCGCCCTGGGAGAGGAAAGTCTAAGAACCATTGCCAGATAACGGTTTCAGGAGTTTTTCAGGAGTTTTTATCGATGAAAGATATGCGCCGTGCCTTACTCCCCCTGGTGACTTGCTCGACCATGTTGGCGGCAAGTATTGGCGGAGGACAGCCTGCCCGGGCCCAGAGCCCGAATCCGCACGCCGTGAGCATGTATAACCTGGGACTGAACGCATACAAGCAGGGCAGCCCGGAATCGGCCATCATCTTCTTCAAAAGAGCCACCGACATCGACCCCAATTTGGCTGACGCTCAGTACAATCTCGGTGTTCTTTATCAAAGCCAACGGCGGTACAAGGAATCGGCTTCCCGATTTGCCGAAGTTCTGCGCATAAAGCCGAATGACTGTGATGCTCTCTTTCAGCTCGGTGTCGTCACCATGGGGCTCGGGCAATATGGAGAGGCGAAAAAATATTTTGCCTCAATTCCCCCGGCCAATGCCCATTTCCAGGAAGCGCAGCGCAAATCGAGCGAGTGCGACGGCAAGGCGGCATCAGGTGCAGGAAGCCCGGTCGTCAATGCTGATCCGGTGCAAATATCGGCACCGCCGCAGAGCAGCGGCTCTTATGCGCCATCCACTCCCACATATGGCGGAACATCTTATGTGCCATCGACTCCCAGCTTCAATGCAAACCCCGGCGCCGCTGCTGTAGTTCAGCCGGCTAATGATGCCTCAACTTCATTTTCGACAAGCGCCAATCCCAATGTGGTTCAAGTCGTTCCTCCAGGCCAGACGAGCGACAACGGCAAGCCAACTCCGATCATTGCCGGCAGCAGCATACGAGTGATTGCCACCAACTTTCATGCGCCCTCCGGGCTGACCTTTGACAATCACGGCAATCTCTACGTTGCTAATTACGAAAGCAACAGCGTCGACCGCATCAGCCGCGATGGAACCCGCAGCCAGTTCGCCAGCGGCGGTCATCTGAAAGGACCGATTGGACTGGCATCTGATGAAAACGGCAACATCTACGTCTCAAACTACGCCAGTGGAACGGTAGCGCGCATCACACCGGCCGGCATCTCGACAATCGTGGCCACCGGCTTCAACAAGCCCTATTACCTGACCCTGGATCGAAACGGCAATTTGTTTGTCAGCCAGCAGTCCGACAATTCGGTGATTCGCATCACCCTGCCTCAGTCGTTGACAACCTCAGGCGCCAAGCCTGCCGGCGTTGTTTCACAGCCGACCGTGCCGCAGGCAGTGGGCTCTGAGCCGCTC
>JAJPJO010000241.1 GCA_021324135.1 Pseudomonadota bacterium | reverse complement strand
GAGAAATAGAATATGATCAAGTGATCATTGGGGTGTCCACTTGTTTTCTACACTAAAACATGCGCCAGAACTACGGGAGGCAGAGATCGATGTGAAAGCGCCGCGGTGGCACCGCATGTAGTATCAATTTCGTTTGGTATTATGACTAGACTGACGAAGCCAGGTTGTTTGATATCTCTTGCCTTTCTGCTCGCCTTAACGCCGGCGGCCGCTCTCGCCGATCAATCCGGAGAGTTTAACTTCAGTGGTTTGAGTGCGAAGGATATAGCGGCTCAGGCAAAAACCGATCCGGACTTTCCGTCTCTGTCACCTGGTGCCTCAGACACAATCGATGCGCTCAAACTCCGCCAATCCATCCTGGAATTGAAGCGCTCTACTGATACATCTGGTGATGCAGTTCGCTTGATGCTGCGAAAACAAGAACTTATAAACAAACTGATCATTACTTCTGTAGAAGTTCAAGCAGTCGTTGCGGAGATAGATGGCGAGATTGCCCGAACGAATGGATATCAGCAAATGCTAGAACAGCGCCGCTACAGGATCGCGCGCAACAGCACCGTAGCAACATTCATGACTTCGGGGATGCTGTCGGCTATTGGATCTTCAATGAATATCTCGCCTAAGTTGTCAACGGTTCCAGGCAACACTTTGCAGATTGCCGGATCTGCAACCGACATGGGAATTCCTGCCTGGCAACTATACAAAATGAATCAAATTAGCACCGAGCAGGTTGGTAATCCAACAATGCTTGCAACGTTGTTCGACCGTCCGGCAGACGGTCGTACAAAATTTCCGGAGACCATTTGGTCTTATCTGAACTGCCAGGCTCCCTGGGCTCCGCAATACAGCAAAAAAGATTTTCTGATCGGTCGCTGGATAAGACTGAAGCATCTTCCTCGGCGTGGTGGCAAATTTGATACCAAGAAACTCGATGCCGTGTGCGGGACTCTTGAGCCAAATCAGGTGCTGACGTATCAGGATATGATTGACCAGATTTCGATGCTTACTGATTTGCGAGCCGTTATTGCACTTATGAATCAGGATATAGTTGAGATTCTGCATCTTGTTCAGAAGTAATCTGGTATTTTATCGAATATTTTTATAGAACCCATTGCGGAGCCATCGTGCAACCTCTGCCCATCGACGAAAAAATTCCTGAAATCATCGAGCGGCTTTCAAGCGCCGGAGCCGTCGTCATAAAGGCGGAACCAGGTGCCGGGAAGACTACACGCGTCGCGCCTGCAATATTGAAAGCCGGTTTATCAGTTCTTCCAAACGGCAAGCGCGGTCAAATCATTTTGCTTCAACCGAGGCGAGTAGCCGCAAGCGCAGCTGCAGCCAGAATGTCGGAGGAAGGCGGCACCGCCCTTGGTGCTGAAGTTGGATATCAAGTCCGCCATGAAGGGCGGCATTCAAGGAAGACGCAGATTCTGGTCTGCACGGAAGGAATTTTCCTGCGAAAGCTGCAGGACGATCCTTTACTTGAAGATGTTGCTGTCGTTATGTTCGACGAGTTTCACGAGCGCACCATTGACGGTGACCTTGCCCTGTCCATGTCGGCCCAGGTCAGACGCGACCTGCGGCATGATTTGAAAATTGTCGTTATGTCAGCAACAATGGAAACCCAGTCTCTGTGCGAGTTTCTTTCCAACTGTCCAGCCGTGTTCTGTGAGGGACGAACCTTTCCAATCGCCATCGATTATCTGCGCTTCCCTTCAAACGAGCCCATGGAAAAGCTTGCTGCCGACACTGCACTTAAAATGCTTCCGGAAACAAACGGCCACCTGCTTGTTTTCTTGCCCGGTGTCAAAGAGATACAAGAATGCAAATCGCTCATTGAGGATAAAGTTGCGAGGGGGAAAGTGGCTGTTATGCCTTTGTACGGAGAGCTTCCGCTCGCCGAGCAAACAGCCGTCTTAAAGCCCAGCCGCTTACAGAAGATCGTTCTTGCCACCAATGTTGCGGAAACCTCTCTGACCATAGATGGTGTCACCCGCGTCGTTGATACTGGTTTCGCCAGAGTGAATAAATTCGATCCCGAGGTGGGCATAAACAGGCTTTCGCTGTCGAGGATATCGAAGGCATCAGCGACGCAGCGAGCAGGCCGCTCTGGTCGCACGTCCGGCGGCGCCTGTTCGAGATTGTGGACCGAACGAGAGCAGCAAGCGTTGGCGGATTTTGAACTTCCTGAGATCGATCGTGTTGATCTATCCGAGTGCATATTGCAACTAATCTCCTGGGGTGAACAAGATGTCGAGCTGTTCCCCTGGTTTCAGAAGCCGTCTTCAAGCGCTGTAGCTAATGCCTTGAGTCTGCTCGAGAGCCTCGGTGCAATCAGACATGGCAAGCTCACTGACAGAGGCCGTGCCATGTCCAGGTTTCCGCTGCAACCAAGGTTCGCTCGTTTGCTGCTCGAAGGCGCAAGCTTAGGAGAGCCCGAACGCGCCTCGTTGTGCGCCGCTCTTCTGGCAGAGCGCGCTCCCTTCCGTCGGGCGGAAACAAGCGCAGCGGGCAGCTACCACACGGACTCCGATGTACTTGAGCAGCAAAGAGCCATCGAAGCATTCGAACGAGACGGTAAAAAATCGTCAGTCGTTGGTGATATCATACCCGGTGCGGCGCAAAGGATCATTCGGGCAAAATCACAACTTCTGGAATTGCTGAGCGACACAGGGCTTCCTGATAAATTCAAGGCCGCCGCTCAGCCATCACTCAGCTGCAATTCAGACGAAGCCGTTTTACGAGCAATCATGTCTGCCTTTCCTGATCGCATCTGTAAGCGACGCCAAGCCAGGGATCCTCGCGCCGTGATGGTCGGTGGGCGCGGCGTCGTCTTGTCCGAGAATTCATTCATAGGAGATGCACCTTATTTCGTGGCAGTCGATTTGATTGACTTGAATCGTTCGGAGCTATCAGTGAGAAGAGCCTCTACTATTGATATCGAATGGCTGCCCGAGGAATTGATTTCGAATTCTGTCGATGTCAGCTTCGATTTCGAACGAGGTAAAGTGGTGGCGGTAAAGCGGCGTCGTTTCTGCGATCTTGTTCTTGATGAAGGGATCTGCGCATTACCGCCGGGAACAAATGCGAGTCAAGTTTTTGCCGATGCCATTTCGGACAAATTCGATCTCTATGAGCTTATTGATGAGCAATCGAAAGAGTATCTAATCCGAGTTGAATGCCTCAAGGAATGGCTACCCGAGCTTGAGCTGCCAGATTTCGGCAAGAGTGCATTGAAATCGTTTTTTGTCGACTGGTGCTCCGGCTGCGAAAGCCTGGCTGAGCTCCGATCGAGATCTGTTCTCCCGTTCATTCAAATGCGTTTAAATCCTCAGCAAATTGCAGCAGTTGAAAGGGACGCGCCTGAGCATTTGAGCTTACCGGGAGGTCGGCGAGTGAAGCTCAAGTATGAAGCTGGAAAGCCGCCCGTGCTGGCTGCTCGCATTCAAGAACTATTCGGCATGCAAGATACACCGCGAATAGCTCGCTCCCGAGTGCCCGTCACCCTGCACTTGCTTGCGCCAAATTACAGAGTGCAGCAAATCACACACGATCTCAGCAGCTTCTGGAGAAACACATATCCGCAAGTCCGAAAGGATCTAAGAGGTCGTTATCCAAAACACAAATGGCCGGAAGACCCGCTATCGATGCTGGAGTAGTCCCCTTCGCCCTCAGCCGTCAGATTGTTCTTGAGGCAAGTATTCAGTCCACAACCGGGCCTCTTCCATGCGATTCCTGGACTGCAATAGCGCTATGCGCTGCTTTATAACGCTCAGCAAATTCAGACTAACTAACCACTGCGCGAGCGGCTTGATTCCCTTGTCTCCTGCGCTGTCGCATATTGCGTCAAAGTCCAGGGAAAAGGAGATTTGATTCGCCGCCAACAGCTGCTCGAGCACCAGCAGTAATGCCTCAACCTCGCCCTCGCCGGCCAGTTTGCGTGCCACGCCCTTGAAATAACTAGTCTTTCCTGCCAGGGCGATCTGTCGAGATAGCAGATCGGCAAGTCTGGCACTCTTCCGGGCCGCCAGGCAGATCAACTGCTCAAAGGTGTCCGGTTCAGTTCCTTTCTCGATGATCGCAGAAGCGATAGATTGAAAAATCGGAAGCTCAGATTCAATCAAATGCTCGGCAATGGTTAATGCGACCGATGCATGTCTAGATTGCATCAATTGCTCGGTCATAGTATTCAGTGCTGCCGTCTGTTGTTTCTTCGCAAGTTCATTTACTAACCACTTCAAACATTGCACATTCTCATGCTCTGCCAGTTCCATAACGATTGGACCCAGATCGCGGAGTTCACCGCGATCTACGAGACGGCGTAACCAGACAACCCGCAAACCGTCGTATCGCTCGCTTGCCAGCTTGTTGATCATGCCCTTGTGATTTTCTTGAAGTTGAGTCGATGCCAGGAATGTCCTCAGATTGAACATTGATTGCATAACCCTGTCTAGAGCCTCAACTTGATCGGCCGAGGTATCCGATTCAGCATCTTCGGTCTGCTCTGGCTCGCATTTCTCGCGGAGGGCGTCAAGTTCATGGCTGCAATGCGCCAGGGCAGCATCAAGAAACTCCGCATATATTTGAGCCGTTTTTACCGCTCCAGACCTCAACATCCTTATCAATGGCTTAAGTCCTTCATCGATCGGGCGAGAGGCTATGAGAAACACGACTTCACCGATAGTGCCAAGAGCTCTTCGAGCCAGCAGCGCATTGAAAACCGATTCACTATAGGTGGTGCCGATGAGCCCAACGGCGCCCAGGTCGCCGACTAATTGCAGATTGCCGCGCTCGTGCATACGCACGAGCAGCTGTGCCAGAATAGAGACCTTGGGTCCGGTGTTCAATTGTCGTATTACATCTTGTGCGTAACAGATTGCCGATTGGCGAGAAAACTTAGCCGTTATTTTTTCGATAGATGATGCGAATGCCTGATCATCGGCACGATCCGCAAGTTCAGACAGCAAACACTTGAATGCCTGGATCTCGTTATGGGCGACAAACTCTTCTGCCAGATCAAACAGCATTGGCAAGTAGCCTGCGCCGCTCAAACAGTTTGCTATCTCCTTAACTGCAGTGCGTTGATTTTTCCTGACGAGATCGCGGACCAGGTCTTGAAGTCCGTCAATCTGTTTCGTCTCTGCCAGAACCAGAGCATATTTCGCCAGCTTCTTATTGTCGCCTGCACCAGCCGCTGAGCTTTGCCAGAAGGCAAGCACTTCTTTGTATTCCTGACCTGACAATCGTTCGGTGATCTCATGAGCAGCATTGTTACTACCCATGGTGTGGAAAAAACCTTTTATTCCGCTGATAATCTCAAGCTCGGATACAATCTTATCTCTGTGGCTATTTCCCATCTGGAGCCTCCGGCTTGCCGCAGGCAATCCCGACAATTCCTCAACCACAGCGGTCAGGTGCGCGAAACATTGCCGAGCGCATGATCCGCAGCAGTCCTCGATTGACTTCAGGACCGCGATCTTGTCGGGGCCCAGAGCTGCCCTGTCTGACTCTTGCAGATTCGCGAAGCCGGTTGTAGATTTAACGATTTGCTTGAACAGAACGCCATCCTGGTCATTCAGCGCTATCAAGCGAATCAAGTCGACCAACCAACTCTCGTTTCGCGTGCTCATCAGACGATTGAACAGGGAGATGATAGGTTTGACGGATTGTTTATTGATCAGGCTCTTGAGCATCTGATCGCGCAACAAGAAGTCAGTGTCGTATCGAACATGAACGTCATGCAGACAGTAGAAAAGTGTCTCTTCATCGACATTTCCGCTAGCGGAAATTGTTTGATCAACGAAGAGCGATTTATTGGCAATCTGAAACTGATAAGCCACTTTAAAAAGAGCGGCTCCTTCGGCGGTGGCATACTTCAGATAGAAGTGAGTGCTCAGATTCAGCAGCAACAAAATGATGACATCGGGTGAGAAAAAATCTTTAGCTTGCCGTGGCAGGCTCGACAACGACTCATCATCCCCTCCTCGAGACGAGACAGTCGCCAGTTCCGTCATGAATTCAGTTGCTTTCAAACGATCTCCTGCAGAATCAAAGGCGATCGCCAGGCAAAACTTCGCTAGTCTCTCCTGATCAAGCAAGCCGGCGCGACGACAAGCCGTTGCTAAATTCGAGAAAAGTTCCTGAGCCAGATCAAAGTTATTGCTGTGACAAAAATGCGCACCTAGATCGAAACTGAGCCGGCATAATTCTTCCTCCGCTGAAGATAGGCGACCGGCAGCAAGCAAGGACAAGATCACCAACCTGGCTGCCTTCAGGAATTCTTTGCCTGACTCATCTTTTGAGTTTCGCTCGAAAAGCCGTTTGGCGAATTTAAAGAGCAGATCAGAAGTTGAGACATCAAGGAAAAAAGTTTTGGCTAGCTCCCCTGCGGATAATCCCGCTACGATCGGATCAAGGAATTGCGAAACGGCGGGCAAATTAGCGAGGTTATCCTCGAGAATTTTAAAAGCTGCCTCTTCATTGCCCTCTCTGTATTTCGTGACTGCCAGAGCGAGGATCAAGAGCCGCGATATATCGCGCTCGTCTTTGGAACGCTGAACACCCAGCAAAAAGTAATTGGCGGCCTGATTCAAACGACCCATCATTGCGTAAGTGAAACCCAAACAGGCAATAACATGGAGCTGATTGGTCACACTTTCGCGGTCCATGCCCCTATAAATTTCAAGAAGAACCTCAACGGCACTGTCGTATTCGCCAATTAAAAAATCAGCCTTGGCTTGCTGGAGCCTCTTCTTTAGCCACGTCTCGGGAGCCGTGCCGCGTTCGATGTCACTGGCAATCTTCTCGATGCGATCTCGGGCCGATCTGCCGGCCAGAAGAGAAGCGCTAAGGGCGCGCTTTAAGATTGGCTTCTTTCCTTTCCATTGCTTTGAACTGCTGCGGCCATCGACGACGTCATAGATATGAGATAAATCGCTCGAAATCAGGCTGGGATAAGTTATTTCTGAGTCGATCTGAGGCTCCGGTGGCGCAGGCGCCGAGCTGACAGCCGGGGGCTTATTCGGAAGGGTCTCTATCTTTTCAAAAGGGGCGCCCAGATACGGAACTTTTTCAGGTGCAGCCCAAAGCATGCGCATAAGCAGGTGCCCGGTATCTCTGAGCATTGATGACGGGTGAGAAAGGAGGGCATTGAAAACAGGCGAGTCCTGCGGATTAGCCAAATCGCTTCGCCTGAGTAGAATACATTCGTCGCCACCACCTAAATCTTTGTACAGTTGAGGATCGACAACGAGCGCCAGGATAGAACCGTGTATAAGCCAACATGAGAAATTGTCCACGTCAGGATCAAAGAAGAATTCAGTTCTCGCTGGATGTTGGTAATTCGGATGCCCGAGCTCGAGACATTTCTTGCCGGCTAGTGCAGGAACAAAAAGAGCATCATAATCGACCAGCCTCAGCCCTTGCGGCAACACCATAATATTGCCATGCTGCAAGTCACCATGCGCGATGCCGGCTCCTTCGAGCTCGCCAACCAATTTGTGAAATTCTTGAAGGAGCCATTTCATTTTGTCTTCATCGGATAAATTTTTATCGATGTATTGGTCGAGGGTTACTCCTTCAACCCATGTCATCTTAAGGCATGGGTACCATTCATTCTTTACTTTTATTCCTTTGTCCAGATAGTGAAAATCAACCGTACATTCAAGATCATCGAACAAAACGAAATCACTTATGTGCTTATAACGCTCCTTTTGCTCGGCCCTATCCGTCAAAAAGCAACGCACCGCCCACGATACTGCGCCATTAGAGATTTTGTACACACTTGCAAAGGCGCCGTTAGCCGACTTCGGCAAACCGAGCGCATTCAGCTCTACTGCTCCCTCACTTAGCTCCGGGTCAGAGAAACAGGCATGAGGATTCTGTATTGCCTCGTTATAGTCCTGGGCTGTTGGCCAATATCGCATTCACTTCCAGCTGCATCGCGACGCTCATTGCACGGTTCGGGGCTTCGGCAAGCGAAGCCCCACTTTCTTGTACCACAATAGTCACGGATGATACTACCCAGCAGGGCGCCAGCTACTCAAAGCACCATTTTCACAAAACGGGCGAGCAGTTCGTCGAAAGGGTAGACCGTAAGCAATAACGGCGTAAAGGGAATTATTGCTGCCAGCAGGAATGTCATTACGGAAGACTTTGTCACTAAGATCACCTTCATCGAGCGAACCACTTCGAAACTGTTAGCGAGATCAGCCAGTGATTGAATATCACTGCTTCCCAAGAGCGCTTCATTGTCGTCCCTCTTACCCTCGATCCACTTTTCGTGAAAGTCTTTTGCGTACCGATCTCCCAGAGCGCCATATTCGAGCAGAGCCCTTCTCTTGCAGTTGAGCAATTTGGATGAGAATGCCAGACAAGGTGCAATGAACAAGACTGGCGCCAACATAACGATGATGAAAATCAAGTACTTGAAGGACAAGGAACGGCTCCGGCGTCGGTTGTGACCGTGCGCCAGGATGTGATATTTGCCGAAAGTGACATAGTGTCGAAATGGGGGCGTATGAATGCCAACAGAATAAGCACTAGCTCTATAGGAAGTGAGTCTCTGCTGCGCATGGCTAGCGATATATTCTCGCTGAATTTTTCGCTATCCGCTTCTGATACAAGGGGCCGGAATTGAGCCATTATGTAACCCAACCACGGCTCCACTACTGCTTCTGCAACAATCAACAGCGGCAACACAAACAGAAAGCGGCACTGTTCTGCAAAATCGTAGAGGAAAGGCACTTTGAGCGCCGGATTGAGGAAGGTACCCTGCCAGATCGTAAGCACAACCAACGGGATCCAGCTGAGTGCGAGAAAAAACAGAATTCTCAACGCAAATCCGGCTCGCCCGGGACGAGCTATCCCGGCCCGAGCTAGCAATCCATATATTGGACCGCCGCTCAAGAGCGCCAGGTCGAATCCGCCCAACCTCAAATCTTTAGGACGATCGATTCCGATCATAACTGAACCTCGATTACATCAACCATAATTGATGCCTGCGGCCACTGCATCCATCTACAGGAGGGTGAACGCTTCGGGGGAGGATCTTCAGTTTGGTAACTTGCTCATCCCTATGGGCGAGGTTTGATACTGTGCGGCCGCGTAAGCTTAAATCACCGGGAACCTGCTGTGTTTTTTATCGGCAAATGGCCGAATTGTCACGAGGCAATGAAAATGAAAAATGAAGAGGCATAGAATTATGACAAAGCAAAAACTCGAGGCCCGGTCGCGAAAGAGACACAGCAAGGGCGAGGTGCCGAGGCAGCAGCTGCGGCTGAAGAGCACCACATCCGGTGGCAAGCGCGATCCGGTAGAAATGATCGCACAGAGCAATGAGGGACGCGATCAAAGACTCATCCCGATCAGGCATAGCCGAATGCTGGTTTCACCGTTTACGTTTTATCGCGGTGCAGCAGCGTTGATGGCTTATGATCTATCCCTTGAGCCACATTCCGGTATAAATGTTCAGTGTTGCGGTGACTGCCATATACTCAACTTCGGGGCGTTTGCAACGCCCGAACGAAATATTATTGCTGACTTCAACGATTTTGATGAAACTCTGCCGGCCCCCTTCGAATGGGATTTAAAACGGCTGGCTGTCAGCTTTGTGATAGCGGCAGCTTCTGTTGGACTCTCCGCCAAAGCGGGTGAAAGGGCCGTCTTGGAGCTGACCAGTTCGTATCAAAAGGCGATGGCAAAGTTCGCAAAGCGAAGGTTGCTCGATGTGTGGCATGAGAAGCAAAACTTCGAAGAATTCCTTGAGAACGCTAGAGACAAGGAAGCCCGCGCAAGGGGCAGGAAATATCTCAGCAAAGAATTGATCAAATCTTCTCCTGATGTCTTGCAAGAGAAATTGCTGGAGAAACAGGGCGGCAAATGGCGCTTCAAGGAGTTGCCACCATTGCTGTACCACGACCCGCATGTGGATCTGAAGCATGTGCGCATTGCCTTTGACGGTTATCTTCAGTCTCTTTCGGCAGACAAACACGCTTTACTCAAGCACTTCGAAATCGTGGACATTGCCAGGAAAGTTGTCGGCACCGGAAGCGTCGGGACTTTCTGCGGTGTTCTGCTTTTGGAAGGTGACAATGACGATTTGCTCATTCTGCAGATAAAGGAGGCACGAAACTCAGTGCTTGAGCCATATCTTGGCGAAAGTGAATTTGATAATCACGGGCAGCGTGTGGTAATCGGCCAGAGAATAATGCAATCAGCAAGCGACATGTTTCTTGGTTGGACCGTAGGGAAAACTGGGCTGCATCTCTATCTTCGCCAGCTGCGCGACGTGAAGCTCGCGCCGAATCCGGCGATGTGGAACAAAACGACAATGTGGGACATCGCCATTATTGCCGGTAAGGTGCTGGCCAAGGCGCACGCAAGGTCCGGAGCAGCCAGGGCAATCGCTGAATATTTGGGAGACAGCGACCAGTTTGCAGAATCAATGGCTGTGTACGCTCAGGCATATGCAGAACTGACCTACTCCGACTACAGGCTCTTTGCCGAAGCGTGCCAGTCGAAGAGGTTGCCCACGGAAG